>CAZFTG010000003.1:24432-83386 GCA_964522205.1 uncultured Thermoproteales archaeon | reverse complement strand
ATTGAACGCTATCGTGAAGAAACCTATCTTTATGGGCATAGTCTGACCCGTATATGAATACTCTCAAAAGATATTAACTTTAGCACTTTAGAAGCTATACGTTTACCTCCTATGGTGTATTAGGAAAGGAGTAAAAGATCTGGAGAATTGTAAAGGCGTTAGACTATATTATAGACATAGCATTTAGATTTCTCGTTACATACATAGATTCTTGTCGAGACCGTATGTAAAAAATGAATTTATTGAGAAATTAAATTGTATGCAAGGAAAACATTTATAAAATCCTCTTTTCCTAGAAAAATTCCGATGTATTAAACTTATTAAATAGAATAAAAGTGGATGAGAATGAACTTAGTACGCTTAAGAGAACTCATAAGGTCTCTTAAAAGTACATTTCTCAACCGTACGCTAGCTACTTTCATGGACATACTAATATAGGGGGGCACTCCTATAGTAGTGGTAAGCCATGCTACCTAGAAAACCAGCCCTATCTATAGTATGGGGACTTGATGAAATGAGACTTCTAACCTATGTAGTAATAGACCATAGTGGAAGAATAGTAGAGGATGGTCATCTACCAATAGATGTTAAACTTAGTGATCTTATACAGGAACTTAACTCTATTTTTGAAAAATATGAAATTCGTCATGTAGTTCTAGAAAACCCCAATAAATTAAATCAACTTAAAAAGGAAGTAGATGGAGTAAGGAGCATTAAAAACCATGGATGGAAGAAAAAGATAAAACTAGTTAATGAGGCATTTCCACTAGTAAGAGCACTTCTATCTAGAAAAGCTCCATTAGAACTCATAGAATCCAGTGTAGATGACTATACAAAATGTCCAATATGTGGAAGTAAGTTAGAGGAAGGAATTTCAGAAGAAATAGGATTGAATGTAGAGCTAGGGGAGTTCAAGAGGATAAGGAAGAGAGGGAATGTATACAGAGTATATTTTGAGAAGGGGTATATAGATGTCCCCAGGGAGCTAGTAGCCTTAGCAGCTGAACTTTATGACTTCCTCGTAGAGAATTCTATAGTAATAGGTCCTATGAGAACAGAAGATCTGAATGAAAGTCCGATAATCCCTATAATAGAGGGGGATAATATTAAGCTTAGACTAGAGTTACTCGAAGAAGATGAACCCATAGAGATATACATAGGTAGACATTCATATACGGCTCAAGAATTAAAGAAATTACTGAATAGTTCACTTATAGTCGTATTTAGGTTACAGATAAGAGGAGAAAGATTAAGCTTTAGCTATTTTTGGGGAAAAAGTGAAAGGAGTGCATATGAACACTACGAGAATATGATAATTAGAAAGTTCGTAAGGTGGATAAATAATACAGGGGACATAGGTTTTCTCTTTGAAGTAATGTCGAGCATTGTCGAAGAGAGAGAAGAGTAAAAACTACTTAAACTAAGGAAAATTTTCAGCAACTACAAAGAATTTAGAATGACATTGCAACATGTCCGAGATAGTATTAGACAGAGTGTAGAGGGCGCTGTTTAAACTATCACGAGTTTAAGAGATAATTTTCCTAATATCATTCCATAATTTATCTACGTACTCTTCGAGAATTCTTATCTCCTCCTCTGATATGTGGGAGAACCTACCCTGGATTTTAATGTATTCAACTATGGGAGTTCTCTTACTCTTATTTAATAACGACCTACTAACTCCAGTTAATTTAAACTCTCCTCTTTCAACTTCGTAAAGTGGCCACATTCCAGTGAGTACTGCTAGTCTACCCACCTCTATTGTCTTACTTGGAGGAAATCTCCAGCCGACTGGACAGGGAGCTAGGAGGTGTATATACTTGAATCCCTTGTACCTTGTAGCTTTCCTTATTTTCTCTATAAAATCTAATGGATAACCTATTGAAGCTGTAGCAACATAGGGTACATCATGAACTACCATCATCATAGGTAAGTTCTTTTTGTGTCTTCTCTTACCTAATACCGTAGTCGTGGTCCAAGCTCCATAAGGAGTAGAACCACTACGTTGAATTCCAGTATTCATATAAGCCTCATTATCATAACATATGTACAGTATATTGTCTCCTCGCTCAGCTGCTCCACTAAGGGCTTGTAGCCCTATATCTACAGTTCCACCATCCCCACTCCAACATACTACATGCACTTCTTTTTTACCAAGGATTTCGAGAGCTGTAGCGATCCCAGAGGCAGTAGCCGCTGATGAGGCAAATGTTACATTGATTAGAGGGAGTTTTATTGATGTCTTAGGGTAGGGTCCTTGAATTATCGAAGTACATGAGGCTGGTACAACCAGTATCATGTTCTTTCCTAGGGCCTTACCTAGTAATCTAAGTCCTAAAGATGCTGGACACCCTGGACAGGAGGCATTTCCCGGTAATAGATACTCTTCTTTAGGTAGAGACTTTATAGTGACTGTCATTATATTACCTCCTTAACTCCGTACCACTCAACTCTACTCCTTCTCTCTCCTACTTCTAAATCTGCATAGACTTGTCTAACCATTTGAGTGAAGTCTTTAGCTGTTACATCCCTACCGCCTAAACCAGCTATAAATCCCCTCACAGTCACATTATTCTGTTGAAGAATTGATGATACTTCAGTAAATAGTATTCCAGCTCCTCCAAACGAAATATCTCTGTCTACAACTATAATAGCTTTCCTTCCCAATGAAACTCTCTTAATTTCCTCTATAGGAAGAGGTCTAATAAAACGTATTCTCAATACTCCTACCCTAAGACCTTCCTCTCTTAGCTTGTCAGCACACACCTTAGCATCTCCAGACCAGGCACCCATCAATATTAGAATTATATCTGCATCATTACATCTATATTCTTCGACTAGTCCTCCGTATTTTCTAGAAGAGATTTCATAGAATTCTTCTTCAACTTCTCGTATAACCTGTTTTGCTCTCTCCATAGCTCTCTGTATGAGATATCTGAATTCCATATAGTGATCAGGAAAGGCTACATTTCCCATGGTTATTGGATTCTCTACATCTAATAAGAAGGAGAATGCTCTACGAGGAGGTAAGAATTTATCAACTTTATCTTGATCTAATAAACTAACAGGAGCCGCTGTATGGCTTAGGGAAAATGCATCTAGCCCTATCATCACTGGGAGTAGTACTCTTTCATCTTCAGCTATACGATAGGCTTGGATAGTCATATCGAAGACTTCTTGATTACTTTCTGCCATAGCTATGATCCAACCAGTATCTCTCTGAGCTAGAAGGTCTGAATGATCTGTCCAGATGCTCCATGGAGGGAATATAGCTCTAGTCACTACTGCCATTACTATTGGAAGTCTAGCACCAGCTGCAGACCAGATAGCTTCATGCATGTATAATAACCCTTGACTTGAAGTTGCAGTAAAGACTCTAGCTCCAGTAGCCGAGGCTCCAATAAGTGCAGCCATAGCTGAGTGCTCACTCTCTACTCTAATGTACTTAGCCTTAAGCTCTTCCCTTTCAACGAATTCTGCTAACTTCTCAACGATCTGGGTCTGAGGGGTAATAGGATAGGCGGCTATGACATGAGGTCTACATAACTTCACTGCATATGCAACTGCATGATTTCCACTTAATACAGCTACTTGTTCCAAGATTTCACCTCTCTAGGACCATTTTTATAGCTTTTTTAGGACACTCATTGGCACATATTCCACAACCTTTACAGTAATCGTAGTCTATGGTAATATCGTCATCTGTTCTGAGTATAGCACCCTCTGGACAGTAGAGCCAGCATAACAGACACTTAATGCATTTCTCCCTATCTATGATAGGTTTAAATGCTCTCCAAAACCCCGTTTTTCCCATAACTCCCTCTGCTGGAGTTGATATAGGAGCTATTCTCTCTCTCAATTCTATTCCCTCTCTCTGACATTTTCGTACGCTAAACGAGCGGCTAGCGAGTTCTTCTCTCCTATTTCTTCTCTCCACTTCCTCTTGATACACTCCTCTATAGATTCTATAGAAATAATATTGAGTGCTCTCACAGTAGCTCCGAGCATAGCTGTATTGACGACAGGCCATCCAGCTACTACTAAACCTAGCTTCAAAGCTATTGAAGTCGCATTAACTGTGAAGATCCTCTGAGAGGAGATCTTTGGTAACTTTAATTTTCCGCTCGAATTAACCACGATTATTCCATTACTCTTAAGCCCTTGAAGAATGGATTTAAGTTGTAATAGCTTTTCATCCAACACCACTATCGCATCTGGATTGTAAATCTGGCTATAGATTCTAATAGGTTTATCAGAGATTCTTGTAAAGGCAACAACAGGAGCACCTCTTCTCTCAGCTCCGAAGAACGGTATAGCTTGAGACCATAGACCCTCAAAAACTGCAGCTTCAGCAAGGAGAGTTGCAGCTGTGACTACTCCCTGTCCTCCGCGTCCATGAAAACGTATTTCATATATCACACACTCACCTCTTCATAATATATAGGCTAAGCTACGACTTTAGTAAAGAGGTGCTTATCCATTACTTCTCGAAAGAGTTCTCCTAGTATTTTAATACCTTTCTCTATTTCATGGGCTTTAGGATAACTGAAGTTTAATCTCATAGTGTTTCTCCCACTCCTATCTATAAAGAAGCTATCCCCAGGTATGTAACAGACACCTCTATTTAGAGCCTCTATGAGTAACTCTCTAGTATCTACTACATCGGGTAAGCTGACGAAAATGTACATACCTCCTATTGGTTTGATCCAGTGAGTCCTCTCGGGCATATATTCCTCTAGAGCACATAGCATTATATCCCTTTTTCTCTTGTAAAATTTCGGTAGAATTTTCAACTGCTTATCGATTAAACCCCTTCTAAATGCCTCATAAGCTATGTACTGAGAGAGAGTCGAACTACAGATATCTATAGACTGTTTAGCTAACACTATTTTCCTAGTAATCTCCTCTTCAGCTATAACCCAACCAATCCTGAGACCTGGTACTAGTACTTTACTCAGTGTGCTTAAATGTATAACTCTTCCTGTCTTATCCAGGGATTTAAGATGTTCGTACTTAACGGGTTCAAAAAGTATGTAGCTATATGGATTATCTTCAACTATTAGAAAATCATATTCTTCGGCTAGTTCTATTAATCTATGTCTACGCTCGTTGCTCATAGTTAATCCTGTGGGATTTTGTGCTGTTGGAATGGTATAAATAAACTTCACTCTTTCATTTCTCCTTTTGATCTCCTTCAACAGAGACTCAAGAGCATCAATTTTCATGCCTTCTCGATCCATTGGAACTCCGTAGTATTTTGGAGAACTAAGACTAAGTGCGTTGATAGCTGCTAAATATGTTGGTTTTTCAACTATTACTACATCTCCAGGATCTATAAGTATTCTACTTAAAATGTCTATAGCTTGCTGACTACCACTAGTGATTATTATGTTATTTAATCCTCCTACCTTAATCCCAAATCTTTTCATGAATTTGAGAATTTCCTCTCTTAGCTCATCTAGTCCTTCTGTAGTTCCATACTTAAGCGCTTCATCTCTATATGACAGTATTACATCACGAGCTATATCTGCTAGTTCATCTACTGGGTATAATTCTGGGTCTGGAAATCCTCCACCAAAGCTTATGATCCTCTTCTTTTCTTGCCACTTTAGGAGTTCTCTTACCTCTGATGCCCTGATTTTATGAGCTAACCGAGAGAAGAATACATTTGATTTCAACCTTATACCTCAATTAATGCATTAACCTAGTCCTTATAAACGTTTCTAAGAATTATTAATACCCTAATAGTAGGACACTTATGGAGTCTACCAGAGTTCCTCTTAAAGTGCGTTTTTGGTACTACACTCTAGGCTTCATTACTCCTGCTCTTCTCCTATGCCAGCTACTCATCCTATCGTAATTAGCCTATATTTAACGATGAGTAAAGTAAAAGTAGCATTAACTAAAAGCAGCATAGAAAGGACCTTTTTTCATCTTTTGAACTTTAACTTTTTAAGAGTCGAAAAGTAACGTTTATATCCCATTAAATAGATCTCTCTTATGTACTGCAAGGGCCCGTAGCTCAGCCTGGAAGAGCAACGGGCTTTTAACCCGGAGGTCGCGGGTTCAAATCCCGCCGGGCCCGCCACTTTAAATGGCACTCCTTGGGAAGTAAGAGGTAAGATGTGGGAGAGCAAGAGTCATTGTTCTACCTCACTTAGAAAGCTTACAAGAGAGAGCTCTAAGGGAATTAGTGCTAAAACTCTAGTGTAGGGTGGAGATATTCGACATTTATGATATATACTATCATTCAGTATCTTTAATTAAAAGTAAATGGGAGTTAATAAATCTCTTAAGGAGGATTAGAATTGAACTCTGGTGCCGGGGGAGGGATTTGAACCCTCGACCCTCCGGTCTTCAGCCGGATGCTCTCCCAGGCTGAGCTACCCCGGCACCATTTTGAAGAATGTAATACCTGGTTTTTCTACCAACTTTTACGCTTAACATACCTTTATACTTTATCCACTCTTACACTTATATACCTTACTAACTATCAGATATTTAGTACTGGGTGAGGATATACTTTATAACAATAGTAGTTCTCCCGATGAAGAACTTGTACGAATTCCTAAGTGTCTACTAGTCTCCTATATCGAGATCAGAATCCATTAATCACAATAGTGCACTATGCGATATACGTGGCCAAAGAGTATTCTAGTAGTTGTTTGAATTCCATGAGCCTTAACTGTTTTGCTTTCTACTTTTCAGTTTCTAGGTGGAGTACTATCGTTAAATTTAGTCGTCATTATATATGTGATCCCTTTATCTCCTCTATTAGATCTCCGATAACAAAGATATAGCATGACCTTCTATGACATCTCACCATAATCCCTATGAACTTTAATGGTATACCTACTAGATCTAATTATAGAGTGCAATTGACTTCTAAGACATATCATATATTATAGTTCATTGTTAAGGGCTATCAAGAGCCAGGGTTTAAAAAACTAAAGAAGTTCCGTATGCCCACTCAGTATCTCTTAAAAAGAGCTTAGGTCTGAGATTACTGCTCTAGTACCTGCTGCTGAGAGTGCTACGAGCTCCATGACCTTGTAAGCTTCGATTATGTCTCTCGCTTGGTATCTTATGGTCAATGCATCCAGCCTCATTACTCCAGGTATCAGCTCAGCAGTATCCGCATAGGCAGAGTTCAAGAGTCTTATCTCTAAATTAACTGGGTATTCTGTTCTTAATGGTCTGGTAGTCTTCACGTTCTCACAGGCACTCTTAGTCTTACTCCTAAGCTCGCTCTCTATGGCTTTTATTGAGCGAGATACTGCTGAATACCTTCCAATACTCCTCTTCAGGATCACGTATTCAGCCCACGGCAAGTACTCTTTTACATCATCCTTAATAAGCTTCTCATCTCCAGCTACTAGTATAACAGGGATTCCATAGTGACCAGCTACATAGGAGTTCAATAGGAGTTCGCTTACCTCAATTCCATTTACCTTAACATATCTTATGCTGGCACCGCTATACGTGTGGTCCATTGTCGCCCTTCGGGTACCGAACTTCGCGTGGTATCCTAGGAATACTGCAACGTTACACTCTTCGATTAGTGAAACCATACTAGTAGTCCTGGGAAAGCCCCTTACTACTTGAGTGTAATCTGGAAGTTCCTCTACCAGGAGGTTTACCATAGGTCCATGACTATCTGCTATCAGCACTTCGTCAAAACCGTTATTATGAAGTTCTTCACATACACACTTTGTAATTCTAGTCATTATCTTCCTAGCCTCTCCGTAGAGAGCTCTCTTCAATGAGAGGTGTTCGGGTGAGACTATATGGGGCATTCCTTCCATATCAACTGATATGAAAGCTCTCATGAGCCCACCTGAGATTAATTCTCTCACTACTTAAATCTTATTATACAACCCTAATCCATGACCTCTGGATTTAGATCTCCTTCAGACTAGCCCCTTATGGCTCGGATCTTGAATAGTAATTGAAGTACAACTGCTCCATTCCGCATTATCACCTCTACATTTAACTCTTGAGTTTAAGTTTTGATTTAATTTCAACCATGCATTGGCCTGCTTCTAATATTCATAGTCATCTCTAACTTTTCTATTAATTCAACTCTTAGTTCATCAAGAGCTACTTTCAATTATCTCTTGATTAGTAGAGAGATGAAGCCACTACTTTACCAATGGGTAGAGAGAAGTAGCACTACTTCCAACTCTAAGCTAATAATTATTTGAATATAGCGATAATTGGAAGATGATCACTTAAAGCTACTCCATCTTCTCCTGGTGTAAATGGATAAATATTTAAAACACGACATTCAATTAAATGATCAACTAGAATATTATTGGTAAAAATATAGTCGATACGCTGACTGGGATTATCAGACCTAAAAGTGTTTTCTTCTCCTATTCCAGCCTCAGTAAATAAATCAATCAATCCTATTTCCAACCATCTTTTATATGATTCATGAATAGGTTCATGATTTAAATCTCCCTGTAATAATATTGGATATCCTAGATCTATATCTCTTCTCAAAATCTTTAGTACCTCTAATACCTCATCCCTATGTCTTTGAGATGAAGGATCGGGAAAAAGATGTAAGCTGTGTAAAACAACTTTTCCAAACTCTGTTTCAATAATACATCTACCCCAATGCCTACTAAACAAATCTCTAGACCAATAATCTCTATCGAAAGAAAAAGCTTTAACATCTAAAACCTTATACTTTGTTAAAAGTACACCATGCCAATTCCAAGAACTCGGAAAAACAAAGATATTCATGCCAAGTTTATCAGCAATAATGTTAGTAATAGAACATAGAGGAGCTTCAGAAAAAGTAATGATATCAGGACTATATCTACCCAATACATCAGCAAATCTTTCTCCAATCTCAGAGAAATTTAATCCCTTAAAGGAGGGCCAACCACTCCAACCCCTGACATTATAAGCAATACTAATCATGGTTTCACATTCAAAATACAAATCTATCATAATAAATATTTTAACTTTTTAATACCAACTATAAGTAATTAATGAAGCTTTAATATTGTTCTTATATTTTATCATCATTATCACTATTCATTGCTGTTATTAGTTATAGTTATCGTAATCTATGATTCTTTTCTTCCAGAAGCTCGCATTTACATGACTTTCAATTATCTTTAAATTGCTTCTGATGTAGTTCTCAAGTTCAGATTCATATCTATGAGCTAAGAAAGAGAGAGTTTTCGAGTATCAAATCGGGGTTTGTATTAAACTTGTGCTAAACCAGGATAAGAGTGGCTACTAGAGTATTCTTCTGAGGTACTCTGCTAATACATTGGCTACACTAATTCTTGAGACCGGAGATGGGACAGTGTTGGTAGCTATTATTTCAGAAATCCCACTTTCCTTAAGTCTTGTAAGCGCATTATTTACCAATAGTGCATGTGTACATACTGCTATGACTGCTCTAGCTCCTAGGGCTAGTGAACATTTAGCTGCTAGTGCCATGGTTCCTCCAGTGCTTATAATATCATCGACTATTATCACAGTACTACCCTGTACATCCAGAGACTTGGCTTCGGCTCGTACTTCACCTGTTTTCCTATCTCTCACTTTTACAATATAATCGTACTCTGTTTCGAGAATTTTAGCTACTTCTTTCGCATGCCCAATAGCTCCCTTATCCGGAGCCAAGATTACGGGATTCTTATAGTTTCTCTTAAGTAAGTACTTTGCTAGTTCCCTCATAGCTGTCAAGTTTTCATGGGGTATGGATAGTACTTCGAGACTTTTCTCCTTATGTATATCTATGGTTATAAATCTGTCGGCCCCTGCTGATTCTATAGCCTTTAGAACCACATTTACACTTATCGCCTCTCCTCTTCTAAACCTCTTATCCTGTCTAGCATAGGCTAAGTATGGTACTACTGCTATCACTTCCTTAGCTCCTAGGTCTTTAGCTGTCGATAGGGCTAATAGTAGTTCTAGAAAGTGCTTATCTTGGGGTGGATATAGTGATTGTACTACTACTACAGTTTCTCCGGATATATCCACTTCTTCTACGGGATACCTTATGTAAGACTCTCCATCAGGGAACTTCTTATATTCTAGGGTTACAGATGGAGCATTAATGAGCTTAGCTATTTCTAAGTCTATATTGTTTGCCGCAGGACCGCCTACAATTATCATGTCAAATACTAGAGGTATGTTTTATATTCCTTACTCTACAACGGTTGAGAGATAGAGATAGTCTTAGGGTTACTCTATGAGTCGTTATTTTATTATAGCTCCTAGATTACGAGTTATTATTTCTAACAATTGCTCTGTGGATACATTTTTTACTAAAGCTATGGTTTTTACAAGCTCTGGTATTAAGTCGGGCTTTAGCTCTAGTCCTCTGTATTTATAGGGGCCATCGCTTTCAGTTAATATAGCCTTTAATGGGCATGTCTCTAGTACTCTCTTATGCTTTTTCTGAAACACTAAGGAGGGATTTATGGAGATTTTGTAGCCAGCCTCTACCAGCATGTCTAGTAGGTTTAGGGGTCCTGTATACCAGTGGAATATTGCTCTATTAATATCGTACTTTACGACTAAGTCAAACACTTCCCTCCACGCCCCTGCAGTATGAAGGTTCAATGCTAAGTCGTACTCCTTAGCGAGTTTTAAGAACTCTTCAAATACCTTTAGTTGTACTTCATAGGTATGGGGAACGAAGATCTTATCGAGACCTACCTCTCCTATACAGGTTACCTCCCTATTCTCCTCTATGAGCTTTTTAAATAGTTCAATTCTCACTTCCTCCTTTCCTACATCCCATGGATGGACTCCTATACATGCATGGACATTACTGTACTTATTACCTAGTGCTATAGTCCTCCTCGAGGACTCTATATCATCAGATACGGCCAGTATTACTACTTTCTCTACTACTTTTTCGATGTAATCATCTGGAAACTCGTGAAGGTGACAGTGTGCATCAACATATTTGGCTGAACTCTCCATCATAGACTATTTAGATGTCAATAATCTTTAATATATATGCGTAATGAGATAGTACTACCTAGGTTTGAGGTGACAATAGATTATACGTTCATAGATGCTGTACTAAGATATGCTAAAAGTGAGTTTAGTCCCAGGAAAAGCATTAGTATAGGTGAGCTGAGCAAGCTTTTATTCGCTGCACAGGGATGTACGAGGAAGAGATGGGGCTTGTGTTTTAAAACGGTCCCCTCAGCTGGAGCTACGTTTCCTTTAGAGGTCTTTGCTGTATGCTATAGTGTAGAGAGAGTGAATCCAGCTATCTACGTATACAGGTCACACAAACCTTTTGAAGGGAAAATAGAGGAAGTAGCTCCCATAAGTACAATGTTTCAATCACCCCCTCTTAGACCTCTAGATATAGTAGTAGTTGCGCACTATGAAAGAACCACTAGCACATATGGGCATAGAGGTTATAGATATGTGTATAATGAGGTTGGACATTGCATACAAAATGTAGTATTAGAGGCTATGGTTCTGGGTATGTCCTGTGGGGTTAAAGTGTTAACTGATGAGAGTGTACGAAAAAACCTAAGAGAATCTCTGAGGACAAAAGGAGATCCTCTAGCACTACTACAAATAGGAATTCCCCTTACCCCTTCTAGAGACACTAAAGTACACGAAAACAGTTCACTAGTACCGCTTGAAGAAGCTATAGTAAATAGAAGATCTATAAGAAGCTATTCCAGAAAACCATTATCACTAGAGTGGCTCATGTTAATCCTAAAGTATAGTATAGGTACTATCTATAGAGATAAGAGACCTTATCCGAAAGTGAGTGATAACTATCTAGTAGAGTGTATAGTATCAGTGAGAGACGTAGAAGGACTAGAGGAGGGAATATATCACTATGATTCTCAGAGAAATGAATTAAAGCTAGTTAAAAGAGGCTACTATCTTGATGATTTGTATAGGGCATGCCTACACCAAGATTATGTAAGAAGTGCTCAGTGTAGTTTAGTATTCACAACAAGTAGAGATGCAGATCAGTTTTTAGCTCATTTGGAGACAGGTATGATTGGACAGAATGTGTATCTTCTTGTGGCATCCATGGGGTTGGGGACTGTGGCTATAGGGGCATTCTATGATGAAGAAGTTAAGAGTATAATCGACGTAGATCTCGTACCCACTTATGTCATGCCTATAGGAACACTATAAGACCGCCAATACTGGTCTCTAATGTTCAAACTCTAGAACACGATAAGATTTTTTAGTATTGATATTAAAGAAGTCATGTGAAAAGGAATATATCAATAGTACTTTCTACCATTATACTCATACTACTAAATCCAATATGTGTACTACTATCAGAACCTCTATATGAAGTCGTACTAAGAATTCCTAAACTACGTAATGTAGCTATAATCACAATAGTCAATACAGTGAGTGGCGAGGTTCAAAGATATGTAACCGATTTACCTACAGTAAAACTATCCATAAAAATGGGGAGATACATAGTATTAGTCTACTCTCCGACGGATAAGCTCTTAGGTATCAAAAATATTCATATTAATAGGCCCTCTGAGATATTAATAGATATGGCTAGTATAGATACCTATAAAGGAGAGGTAGTATACAAAGTAAATATAGCAGGATCACCAATTATAGTGATGGTAAGAGAAATAAAACCCTATGAGGAATACACACGCTATATTCGCGCGGAAGGAGAGTATATCCTTGTTAAAGCATCTAAAACCTCTATCATTGTAATCCGTACTCTTCCCAAGGGAATAACTAAGGTACTATATCCCATGACTAAAGCTCCGATGAAAAGTGTAGAAAGAGCTATAGTGATGGAGTATGGGAAATATGGCCCTGAAATATCCGTGTATAAACCAGTATCCCTCATAGAGGAACTACCAAAATTACTGCCTCTACTAGTTATTTCCATAACTATAGCTTCTATATTCTATTTTATAGCCAGGAAAAAGCTGAGATAGGAGGCTATAGTACATGGGGATCAGGGATCTGAATGGGCTTACTCTAGAGATCTATAAGGTGTTAGCTATTTCAAATAGACCATGGGGTGTTAGAGAACTCCAAAGAAAGCTTAGAGTATCTACACCGAGTCTTATACTGTACCACTTGAATAAATTAGAGGATATGGATTTAGTGGATAAAACGCCCGAGAGGAAGTACATGGTGAAGAAGTACGTGAAGGTAGATATTCTCAGAAACTTTATAACTATAGGTAGGATATCGATACCTAGATACCTCTTTTACTCGGTTCTTGTAAGCATATTAGTTATAGAGTACATATTAAACCCTCCTTTCATAGTGGATGTCCATTACGTTATGGGACTTATGATAGGTATACTCTCAGTAGCAATCCTCTGGTACGAAACTCTTAGGATGTTCATAGAGTATCTAAAATACTCTAAGGAAGAGTGAACAATGACACACCGACATAGAGGGAGAACGAGGAGAGACTCCATCAATCCAAAAAAGTGGAGACAGAGATCTACTTTAAGGGCTTGAAGGAAGATATAGTGAGCACTAGAACCACTTCAAAGATTATCCTCCCTTAATCCAGTCTACTCGTAGTAAAAGATGAAAGTTAAAGCTCTACTCCTACCAATGTTTTAGTATTTTCAGGGGAGTACTCTATCAAAAGTAAGAGGTATTGATTTAACCTTCTCTCAGTAATTTTATTATCAAGAGTGGTAAATTGATACAGTACTGAGAGTGATCATATGGCTAGAAAAGAGGATATTGAGCTCATAAAGTCTAGGGCACTACACATGTTAGAGGCGGCTAAATTCCATCTAAAAAGGGGACATTATGACCTAGCCGCTTTTATGGCTGAGCAAGCAGTACAGTTATTCACTAAATACAAGATTCTAGAGCTCACAGGAGAAATGCCAAGAACCCATACAATCCGACATTTATTTGGAATTCTAAGAGAGCTTGTAGGAAGTAAAGCTAGTATTATAGACGACTATGTTGAGAAGAAGCGGTCTCTCTTCATAAGACTTGAAGAGGCTTACATAGCATTGAGGTATCTGTTTAGAAGATATGAGAAGGAAGAGACTAGAGAACTTATAGAGTTTAGTGAGGAGGTGATACATTTTGTATCAAATATACAAGTTTAATCTGAAGATGAGAGAGTTCTTGGAGAATTGGAGATACTGGGCGCATAGAGTGGCAGAAGCATCTAAAAGTGTCCTAGGACCTTGTGAGGTCTATGTATTTGGAAGTATAGCCGAGTGTGAGTGGACGAGTGGAAGCGATCTAGATATACTAGTGATTTGTGATCAACTTCCCAGGAGTAGTAAAGATCGAGCTGAATTAAAGGCACTCATTGAGGAGAAAGCAGGATTACCCCTCTACAGCCCTGTTGAAATACACCTAGTAACCAGAGAGGAAGCTAAGTGGTACTGGAGACATATTAAGAAAAGTATTAGAATTTACTAAAACCTCCATATTTATTCAATAATCCACAGCAGTATTAGGTCTAATTATCATAGATGTTTCTTATAAATAGCTTCTAGGGAATTTTATGGTATATTAGCGATGGATGAAAATTACAGGGCTATGCTAGAGCCCCGTAACTTATGTTATGTGAAGAGAGTAGAATTACTTACGAGCTATGTATACTCTATAACCTCCTCTTCCTCCGAGAATATAAGTGTCTTTAAATACTTGTCCCATTATATCGAACATCCTCTTCCCGCCCTTATTATGCCTAGCTACTAGCTGTAGTAATCCTCCCTCCTTTAGGTAGTTTATGGATCCCTCTATCAACCTCTTAATAATCCTCATACCAGCAGCCTGGGGAGGATTACTGATTATGGTATCGAAAACCTCTCCCTCTACTGGTTCATAAAGGTCTCCGTGTTTAATCTCTACATTCTTGATTTTGTTCAATTTTGCATTAATTCTAGCTAACTTTATAGCTCTCTTGTTTATATCAGTCATTATCACAAGGCCGTGAGGAGCTAATTTAGCTGCTACTAGACCTATAATACCATATCCGCAGCCTAGGTCAAGAATACGCCAGAAGTCCTTCACTATCATGTTTTCTAGAAGGACTTTAGTACCTAGATCTACTCTTCTAGCCGAGAATACTCCACTAGCACTTACCAGCTTTAATGAGATCCCCCTTACTTGTACGCTAAACCTATAGATCCTGAATTCTCCCTCTGGTTTTCTAGAGAAATAGTGCATCAATTTCTACCTAGGATGGGATCTAATAAGTTTACCCGCTGAATTTCCATGAATATCCTTTTTAATATTTAGTATCAAAGTAGTAGGGATATGCATGAGTGGTGTACTTGAAGCTATGAAGGAAATCTCTAAGTATGTGGAAGAGGCTACCTTCAGAATATCTTCGTATGAAGTCGAGACTTTTGTGAACACTCTTATAGATGCATATAACTCCAATTCTAAGATCCTAGTAGTCGGAACAGGTAGATCTGGTTTAGTAGGAAAGGCATTCGCTATGAGATTGATGCATCTTGGTTTTAGAGTATACGTTATCGGAGAGACTATAACACCACCTGTTGATAAAGGAGATATTCTAATAGCTATTTCCGGTTCAGGAGTAACAGAGCTCACAGTTACTGTGGCTAGAATAGCTAAGAGATTGGGAGCTAAGATTATAGCTATAACCTCATATCCAGATTCTCCACTGGGTAGATTAGCAAAACTGACTATCAAAGTCCCTGGTAGAACTAAGATAGCGAAGGAGAGTAATTATATAGCTAGACAGATCTTAGGAATGCACGAGCCATTAGTCCCTCTAGGCACATTATTCGAAAATACGGTAATGGCCTTCTTAGATGGAATAATAGTGGAACTGATGAAAAGGCTTGGAGTAGATGAAGAGACCTTAAGAAGAAGGCATAGTAATGTAGAGCTCCCCTAGTGCACATGTTGTCTACTTTTATACCACTTTAGAACCCTTCTTAACCCATTCCTTAGGTTTACCTTAGGGTAGTACTTCAGTACTTCCCTAGCACGGCTTATATCAGCTACGCTGTGAGGTATATCTCCAGGTCTAGGTGGTAGGTACACAGGCTTTAACCTTAGGCCTACCATCTCCATTAACATAGTTGCTAACTCATTTATCGATACAGCTCTACCAGTACCTATATTGAAGATTCCAAAGTCTACTTTACTCTTCAGAGCTAGAAGGTTTGCACTCACTACATCACTTACATAAACGAAATCTCTAGTTTGTCTACCATCCCCATACACTATTGGTGGCTTATGTTCTAACAATCTCTCTATGAACTTAGTGATTACACCAGCGTACTCTGAAGACTGGTATTCACCATATACATTAAAGTATCTCAGAATGAGCACATTCAACCCATAGAGTTCATGGTACATTTTACAGTACCTCTCAGCTATCACCTTACTCAAGCCATAAGGAGAGATGGGTCTTAGAGGTGTATTCTCGCTTATGGGAACTCTGTCTGGTTCCCCATATACAGCAGCACTAGATGCTAAGATTACTTTATCTATACTACCATAGGTTCTAGCTACCTCTAGAATATTTACTGTACCACAGACATTTACTTGATGATATAAGTACGGATTCCTGAAGGATTCCTCAACATCTATTAGTGCAGCTAGGTGCAGTACTGCTTCAGCATCCCTCATAAGGATTTTTAGTTCGTCTAAGTTCCTAATATCTGCGATGTATAGTTTAACTTCATGTTTTTTCAACTCCTCTAGAGCAGTGGCACTATGAAGATTATCTATAACACTCACATCCAGCCCTTCCTCAGTCAGTCGTTTAACAGTGTGATATCCTATAAAGCCTGCACCACCAGTTACCACTATCAACTCACTGCACCTTAATTTCTAATTAGATTAAAAATTAATATATAAGCTACTAAATGAGAAGTAATCAAAACTCATTTCATCATTAATAGTGTCTTTACTCTGCTTTCAAGAGCCTTTGTCAAAGGAACAGCCACAGTAAGCCCGACAGTTACCTGACCTATGTTGACTGGTACTTCGACTAGCGCTGCCCATACGCCAAATAGTAGTGTCTCGTATATGAAGTAACCTAGTACCATTAAAGATCCCCCAGCCATGAGTGATACTATAGTCCATCCTACTCTAGGATCTACTGTACGACTGAATAAAATTACCGCGAAAGCAAACAATGTACCAATAGCCATCCAGAACCATATTGGAACGTATAGCGAAAAAGTCAGACTAGTATTCTCGGTAACTCCTAGAGTTAAATCTACATGGCCACTATAATAGTGGACTCCTATCAGGCACAGGAGAAGGCCGGATATTATTGCCACTACGATAGCTAGGTATTTCCAGACAATAGTACTAGCCTTAAGTACTCTTCTAGTAAGATATCCTACGACTAGACCTTCTAGTGCCTTTATCACCAGCGTTGCTGGCGCATAGTGAGGATAACCTAATATCAGATCGGCGAGTGCTGAACCCATGCCACCAGCTAAGGCCCCAATATAAGGCCCAAATAGTATTGCTACAGTGTAGACCATGGTCTCTCCGAGATTGAAGTATCCCCTTGTCGCAGGTACGTAGACTGTAAGAGCCATTGTAGCGATACAGACTAGTGATATCGAGATTACAAGTATACCCATGTTAACAGTTATACGCGAACTTGATCTCTCTTTAGCTTCCATACAGTTCCCCTTCATGGTTCACTTAGCTTGAAATAAGCGTATCTTCAATTTGAGCTCAAATTGAAAAGATTAATAACTATCAGCTTCTTCATGTATTGATGAGCGAGGATCTACCTAAGAGTACGATGTACAATCCTCTACTAGACACCTCACAAGTCATAGACTCTGTAGTATTTGGGCCCAATATATCTAGAAGGCTTAATAGAGTGTTAGGAGTTAACATCTTACCTTTAGGTAGAGTAATTTGTACTTTTAGATGTATATACTGTCCCCTAGCATCAGTGCTTATCCGCATCTCCTCCTGGAATGAGGTTGATAAATATAGTTGGTGCTCGGTTGATAAGATCACGAAAAGTCTAGCTAAGGCTCTAGAGATACTGGATAAGGTGCTGCTGGATTCAATAGTAGTAATAGGTAATGGTGAGCCAACTCTTCACCCCGAGTTCGATAAGGTAATGCGTGAAATTCGTAGGATAGTAAATTCTCTATCTCCTGGGGTAAAACTAGCTATATTCACGAATTCATCATTGTTGGACAATGCTAATGTTATCCGAGGATTAGCTGAAGCTGACTATGTAGTAGCCAAATTAGATGCTGTAACTGAAGAATTAAGGACTATTATCAATAGGCCTCATGAAGATATAGCACCACTAGCTGAAATCATTCGTGGTCTCTCAGTATTGAGAAGAGAACTCTCAGATAGAAATTCAAATTTAATAATCTCCGTAACGCTAACTAGGACTCCACTTGGATCAACCAATATGGAGAGATCTCATCTACAAAAACTTTCGAAAACTCTAGAGGAACTTAATCCAGATCAAGTACATCTAGAGGTGCCTCCATTGCCCTATGCTACAGTAGTACTTCCTAGAAGAAGTGAGGTAGTCAGAATAGCCATGTTCCTCTCAGAGACTTTAGGTAAAGATAGGGTATTCATTCTCACTGGAACCACTACACCCATACCAGTCAGTCTGCTCAAGAAGGCTTTACCAGATGAAAAGCACCTGTATAGAGAGGAAGAGGTAAAGATATCGGATGAGCTAAGGATATTGTTAGTCGAAAGCCCAGGGGCTAAGACCAGAGTAAGCATATTGGAGACTCTACTGGGCAGAAGACTATCCTGTAACAGCATAGCGAAAAGTCTTGGGCTGAGTTGGTGGGCTGTTCAAAGGCACCTTGATTTACTACAAGAGAATGAGCTAATAAGACCTGTTAAATTTGGAAAACGAACATTATACACTATTACTCCAACAGGTCTAGCAGTACTGGAAACTCTTAAACTAGCAAGTTCCAAAGAGAGCATTACACTGAAACTATTATAATTCTAATTCTAATAGGTGAATTTAATTAGAGACTATAAGCCTAGCTACGTATCAGCTTCTGTGAAGAATGAAGTTAGAAATAGTAACTTCTATGGTTGGTGTAAAGGGTATACTCTAATTCCTCTAGAGGAAGTTCACCCTCTATAGTATCTACGTGAAATTTGACGTCTCTACTGGTCGGTTCATCCAATCTCCTTAGTATACACGTTAGGAACTCCTCAGGGCTTTCCTCACTAACCTTGGACAAGTTCAACACCTCATCTTAGTCTCTATTTTTAAAATTTAATATCCGTGTTATAAAAGGCTTATATACTACGGGTGTATTGTCCATTACTATTCCTTCCAATGAAGCATGGGATACCCTTTCAAGTTCATTAAAGAGCTAGGTGTGCCGTAGTTAAAAAATAGTCTAATATCTCTGTAGCCACCTTTACAGAGTAGTAAAAACGTGGATTTCTAAGTACTCATTCTCTTTTAAATTTAATAACTCATAACTACACACTTAATACTGTATTTATTATTGATCACAGTATAACTCTCTATTAATTGTACTATATTAGCCTGTAATTCCGTACTTGAGGATAGATTATAGTGGACTTCTAATATTCGTTTTTGACTTCTATGAAAGTGTACTATTTCTTTGGGTATAGTACTTTTGTTGCTATCGTAAATACTCTTCCTCCTAGATGTTCTAGGACATTTACTTTTTTAACATTCCATTTACCCCTTACGAGATACTCTTTACTTCCATAAGCCTCAACTACCTCAGCTATGAATAGGGTAGACTCGCCAACATCGACCTCATCTACGACCTTACACTCTAGATGTGCTATGCACTCCTCTATTATAGGTGTCTTAAGTTTTCTAGACTTACTAAAAGTGAGTTTTAAAATTCTACTCTTATCCACATCCTTACCACTAATAGTGCCAGCTTTCCAAACCAGATCGATGAGCTCAGCAGTAGGAGTATTTAGCGTGAACTCTTTACTCTCTTTTATCAATTTCCATGTGTAATTCTCTCTCCACATGGCCAAGGCTACATGGGGCGGTTCTTCGGATATTGGAGTGGTCCAACTGGCTGGCATTACATTAGGCTTACCTTCTCTATCTATGGCTACTACTAGTATAACTACACGTGGATGTAATGCCATGTAGAAGTACTCAAGTTCTTCCTTCATACTCATCCTTTATCTCCACTATCCTTGAAACTTATAACTTCTTCTAGCAGAGAATGAGACGATCTTGAAAGAAAATTGACTTCTCATGATCTGATCGTTAATTCTAAATTATCGAGAGGTAATATCATAGCGAGTCATCATGTCGAATCCATTACGTAACCTACTGAATAGACTCCTCTGGAATAGAAATATAGATCCGAAAGATTACATTATAACTTTTAGATCAAGAGGTTCTAGGGGAGATATGGAAAGTCTAAAGGGTAGTTCTATAATAAAGGTTACAAGAGATTTCGTAGTCTTCTTCACTAAAGATGGAGTAAAGTACATACCTATGCATAGGATAATATCCATACGTAATAAGAGAACAGGAGCGTTAGAATATTATAATCCACGTGCTTAAAGCAACCGTACAGTATACCTCTCTCAACTTTTTCCAATCACCATGACCTTTCCATCTTGTCGTGGAAATACGAACTCCATGTTACCATCATTGTCCATATCTACAGCCCTAGAGTGTACTTCACCATTATAGAAGAACTCACCTTTCCTAGTATCTACGAAGGGGATTTCTGCTAAAAGCTCTCCCATAGGATTGAATACGAAGATCTTAAGCTTATGGACAATATTCTTTTTTTGAAATTCCCTGCTAGGGACTATCTGTTCTGCTAGTACAATCTCATATTCTCCATTATTCTTCCAGTCGATAGCATGAACTCTCGTAGGGGCTACTTTACATCCTGGATATAGGTTCTGGTCAATTTTAGTGTGTCTATGCTCACCAAGAGTCCATAGAGTTTTTCCCTTCGAATCTAACATTCTACTCTTACCCTTATAGCCCCAGAGTTCTGCTATAAAGGAAAGCCTACCTGGACCTCTAGGATCTGGAAGGTGGGCTATCCACTGTCCGTGGTCAAAGCATTTGGAAGCATTCCATATTACATTACCTTTAAGATCCATTAGAATACCTTTTTCTACTAGAACTTCTAACCTTCCATTTCCTGTAAAGTCTGCTATAGCTACATCATCAAAGTGTGTATCATCTATAAGATCCCTTACACGCTTTTTTAAGAGGAGCCTGCCAGAGGAATCCACAAGTATTAATTCTCCTTCGGTTTGAGCACTAGCATACCTTATATGATCTACATTTGAAAAGGCTATTATACTCTCGTTGTTTGGAATTTCGGAAATATTAAACTCATGGCCGAAATCCTTCCTGAGTCCTTTAATACTCCATAGTAATCTGAACTCATCATCAAAGGCAAATACCCCTCCTCCCGCAGCTGCAACACATATGTTTGTCTTACCTTCTCTCTTGAACACTCCTATTAATGGAATAGCGATACCGTAATCATCGACAGTACTCGTAGGTACTCTAGTTTTTCTTACTATATCGTTATGATCATCAAGGGCTATAACCATACTACCATCTGGAACAATAAGTTCCTCTTTACCATCTCCATCTAGATCGGAAAAGGTTATTGTAGGCGTTCCCCAACAACCATGGTTTCCCAGTGTGCGTTCAAAGAGTAGAGATCCATCAATTCTGAACACCCTTAGAGTACCCCCATCAGTAGTCAGTACTGCAATCTCCTTTATACCATCTCCATCTATATCCCCGACTTCAAATGAGTAATTGGGATAAAATCCTATGTCTACTAAGGTCTTACAATAATATACCCCTCTACTATCTCTGATGGCTCTAATATCATTACTATAATATTCTACCATCTCTCTTAGTATGGAAGGTACTACTAATATATTTATACATTAGAATAAAAATAACCGATATACTACAATTAGAAGGAGAAGAGCGAAAAGAATATAAAAAGTAACTTTTAGAGAGAAGGGATAGAATAAGGGGTTCAGAAGAGCGAAAATGAGCCATGCTGATGTCATAGTAGTGGGTGCAGGACCTACAGGTCTCTATACTGCCTACAGAGTAGCTAAAGCTGGTTATCGAGTAGTTGTACTAGAAGAGCATAGAGAGGTAGGAGTACCAGTGCACTGTGCTGGATTAGTGGGATATAGATCCCTAAGGGAACTCAATCTTTATTGGGATGATATTATTCTTAATAAAGTACGAGGTGCTAGAATATTTTCACCCTCATGTAAAACCATATTAGAGGTGAAGAGAAAGAGTATACAAGCATGCGTGTTAGATAGAGAAAGATTCGATAAAAAGATCTATCAAAAAGCACTAAGCGAAGGGGCTGAAGTAGTCCTAGAAAGGAGGGCTGTAGATGCCCTAGTACATGATGACTCAGTAAAGGTAATGTGTAGTGATAGAAAGTATAGTGCTGAAGTATTAGTAGATGCCGAAGGAGGAAGACGTAAAATCGCTAAGAGATTAGGATTCAAAGTACCAAGTAAGGGCATCTTACCAGCAATTCAAGCAGAGTTCAAAGGAGTACACGACATAGAAATGGATGTAGTAGAGATATACCTTGGAAGAAAGTGGGCTAGAGGACTATTCGGTTGGCTTATACCTACGTCGGAGAACTCTGCACGTATTGGATTAGCATCTACTGGTAGCGTAGTACATAGATTTAATCATATGATTCGATTTCATCCAATCTTAAAGAATAGATTGAATAAAGCTAAGATTACTAGGCTTACAACAGGTTTTGTAATTACACATGGTCCTTTAAAAAGAACCTGTAAGAATAGAGTTCTACTAGTTGGCGATGCTGCTGGACATGTCAAGCCTACTACTGGCGGAGGAATCGTATATGGCATCAAAGGAGCATGCGTGGCCTCTAGAGTAATAATCAATACTCTAAGTAGGGGCACTACTGTATGTGTATATGATAAGCTCTGGAGAAGCGAGTTTGGAAGAAAATTGAAGTTCATGCTATTGATAAGAAGAGTTCTGGATTTATTAGATGATAATACACTTGAGAGAATAATGCTAAATCTTAAGGAGTACTATATAGAGAATACGTTAGTAGCGTACGGTGATATGGATGAGCAACATAGGATAATAAAGGGGTTTGTTAAAAATCCACTAATACTATTTGCTATGTTAAGGACTCTAGTATCCTAGTTCTAACCTCGCTAACTCTAGGTAAACTCGGATAAAGATCCGGCCTTCTCCTAGGTATTAATGCCGTCAAAACTGCTTGAAAACATAGATCTAACCTAGTCATACAGCCGTCCGTAAGATAACCTATAGCACCGACACTATTCCCTATACTCTCAATACCACTTATTCCTATCATCACAGTTTCCAGTTCTTCAACCTCTCCTCTTAATACTTTTTTAACAGCTATTGGAGGGAATTCAAATGCAGCACTTAGACCTAGGCTTACTCTGTCATTTCTATCCACTACAGCAGCGATTTGTTGATTTATAAAACCTGTTATAGTTCCAGGAAATTCGATTAAACCAGCCTCCAATCCAACACTAAACTTCGCATTAGATATTTTTGAAAGCGATTTAGTAGCTCTCTCTAGCGCACCTAAGATCGTCCTTTTTAATCCTATAGGCTGTGGTCCTACACTAGTCTCCACAGGAATAGATACCACTTCTATAGGGGAAAATCCCATTCTCCTGAAGGCTAATTCAACTCCTCTTACCTTAATAGGATTTTTAGTACCTACGACGATTCTCATATTACTCCCCAGTCTACTAGTGCCGAAAATATCATTTCAGATGCAAATGCGGCCAGTATTATAGTCATAAACTTACTTAAAGCTGCTGTCACACTCTTCCCCAGTACTCTAAGCAAGAGTTCTGAAGAGAGGAGTGTGAGAAAAGAGAGCAGAGATGCTATTAGAGCTGCTACGAGCACTATGTACCAGGGCATTATTGATGTAAGCATCAATATCATAGCTATGGTACCGGGTCCTACTAGGAGTGGTATTGCTAGTGGAACTACTGCTAATTCTTCTTCAAGGGGCATTCTGCTTCTCAAAATCCCTCTCATCTCATCTATTGCTAAGACCATTAACAGTATTCCACCACCAATTTTGATGGATGGAGGTGTTATGCCGAGTACTTCCAAGATAGTACTACCAGTTATAGACAATATTGAAACTATGGTTACTACAACTCCTGTAGCTAGCTTCAGCATTTTCATTCTCTCTTCAGTGCTCTTCTTAGATGTTAGTGATATGAATATTGGAATCGCTCCCATAGGATCCATAACAGCATATAGTCTAACAGTAAGTACAAACAGCTCGAACAAGTACTCACTCATAATATCACCGAAAGTAAATTAGAAGGAGATTAATTAATCTATGTGGTAATAGGTTCTGTTAGCTTATTGTTAGTACTTCGAAATTTTAAATATTCAAAACATGTAGGTTCTATAATACGTGAGAGGAGTAACTATGATAGGCAAAATCATTGAATGGTCTAAAAGGAAATACACTAAAAAACAAAAGATAGTCGGACTCGTTATGGCGGGATTAGTCTTCCTTGTAGTAATACCTTTTATTCTTGCTTCAACATCTCCTTTTATCGACACAAAGCTAAATTTACCAAAACTCATTCCAGAGCCTTTTAATCTTATTATTGCCTCATTTTTTATCGTATTCGGGCTTTCATTCTCAGTATGGAGTGGTTTTGCTCAGTTTAGGATCGGTAGGGGAACTCCTGTTCCAGTGATACCAACGCAGAAATTGGTAACCACAGGTCCTTATGCACTTTGCAGAAATCCAATGCTCTTGGGATCTGTGGTTTATTACTCGGGCATTAGCTTATGGCTTAATTCTCTATCTGCTGTGATAATAACTGCATCGTTTTTGCTATGTAGCATAGTATACATAAAACTCATTGAGGAAAAGGAGCTTGAAGCAAGGTTTGGGAAGGAATACGAAGAGTATAAGAGGAAAGTACCATTTCTGATTCCATGTTTGAGAAGATGTGAAATAAAATATGGTAAAGGAAATCTTTGCGAAAAACAATCCTGAACAAGCATAGGAAAAGGGATGTATGGTTTTTGGATGATTATTCTCTAAATCCCTACCAGTTTTGTGATTTCAATTGCATCTATTGCTACATTCGTGGCAGTAAACATGGAGGAAACATGAGACAGGGCTTGGTAGCGAAGATAAATGCTCCAGTATTGCTCGAAAAAGAGCTGCTGAGGAGAGCTAAAAGGAAAGTAGTAATAATACTTAAGTACTATTGTAGTCCTCATAAGTACAATAATAATAGAGAATAATACTCTAACACACGGTTAAAGAATGCCACCTGGAAGTGTGAAGATCATATCCTTTGATCTAGATGGTACTCTAGTCTATAGAGACCATGTAGATTACTTTTGGCTGGAGTTAATACCACTACTGTATGCTCAGAGACATGGAGTGGATCTTGATCATGCTCGAGCTATAGTACTATCAGAGTACGATAGAATAGGTGAAGACGATATAAGATGGTATCTACCAGAATACTGGTTGAGAAGATTTGACTTAAAAGTAAGTGTGAAAGATGCACTAAGGTCAGTAAGACCACTGATAAGATTTAAACCAGGAGTTTTTGAGGTATTACCTGAGGTTAGTAAAGACTACAAGCTGATTATAGTCTCAAATGCAAGCATTGAATTTATTCAATTAGTACTCGAGAACATGGGTGAACTTAGGCATATATTCTCTAGAGTGTATTCTTGTGTGTCAAACTTCTGCATACCTAGGAAAAATGAAATTTTCTTTAAACTAATATGTCAAAATATGGGAATAGCACCTCCAGAAGTCCTGCACCTAGGGGACAATCCTTTATACGATTTAGAAATACCCCGAAAGGTTGGTATTAGAGCTTATCTCTTAAGTGAAGGTAAACAAACACAAGGAGAATTTGTACTGTGCAACCTACATGAATTACCTGACATCCTCTCTAGACTTTCTTCTACTTAGCTATAGATCCTAGTTCCTACCCTACTAAAGGAAATCGGGTATTTCCACTAATAGAAAATCGGGTATGATACCGTACACTTTCATCATTATTACTACTATCAGTAGAAGTAATGTTAATAATGCTGTAAGCCAATCGGTAGGTTTCATTCTCAATTCCTTAAAATATGTTCTTTTTACTCTAGGATCAAACGCTCTCGCTTCAAGAGCCTCTGCTATACTAAGGCTCCTCTTTATCTCAAATATAAACAGTGTTATAAGTATAGGCAATAGTTTTTTCGTCCTCTCTATGAAATTACCAGTATCTATTTCAAGTCCACGACTCCTATGTGCATCGTATATTATCTGAAGGTCTCTAGCGAGTGTTGGAACGAAGCGTAAGGCCATAGTAAACATTAATACGTATTCATAAGGTATTTTTAATTTTAAAAGTGCATCAGCAAAATCATCAGGAGATGTTGTTAGAAAGAATAGTGAGAATGAAGATACTACATTAATAAAACGGAGAACCATGACAACTGAGTAGTTAAGTCTATTCTCGCTTACAGAGAAGAAGTAATTTAGTACTAAGATCATTAGCATTAGCAATACCATTCCCTTCATAGAGTATAACCACTCTCTTAAGGATCTCCCTAGACATATTATTGCTAAATTGACCGCTAGTATCAATAGTAGTGGTATGGGTTCATAGAATACGAGAGAAAGGGTCATCATCGCTATAGTTATTAAAGCCTTACACCTGGGGTCCAGTCTATGGACTGGAGTATCCTTTACTTTAAACTTAAATCCTTCAAATACCCTTATCATCCTTCTAATTGATCTCTCAGAAGGGTGTATAAAAGGATTTAGGGAGAGCCCTTATCCTACTCCACATTTCTTCAAATTCATTCTAAGTATGAACTTAAGTATAGCTCTTGCACATAGTCTAGCCACTCTTATAGGCTCTGGAACTCTGCCAAACCTCGTAAACCTATTTAATAAGGTTGTGACCTCTCTCTCCCTTAATCCGTACCAGCGTACGAAAACTCTGTACCCTGTTTTGAGCACCATTTCTCTTCTATCTCCTAATCTCCTGTAGATTTCTATTCTTTTATTCGCTTCCGGAAGTCTTCTGAGGTTCTCTTCAATTCCTTCCGATCTCCTATAGGTCACGCATATGGTAGGTATTTTGAGATGATGGTATACTTTTTCAAGATCTATAATATTATATAATGCTATTATAGCTCCTCCTATCATAACCAGGTTTATATCACTCCTGTCTAGGTTTTCATATATTCTTATGACCCCATCTGTTGCATCAAGTCCCCCTAGGGATATTTTAGTAAAGGTGATACCATCTACTATGAGATCTCCTCTCATCACAACACCAGCTAATATCGATACACCTTCACTCCTCACAAAGCTCTCAGCTATGCCAAGACATCTTATTGCCCGTTTAGATATGAAGGACATTTGAAATCTTCCCTCTGACTAATATTTTATTGAACTTAGTTTTAAATTCAACTCAAGTTCCTTATTCTTCCCTGCTGTAATATCCATATGATCTGTCTAACTTCTAACACATAAAGATTATATAGGGGTTAAGGCATTTAAACCCAGTTACAGGTGAGTGTATGACCAAGATAAGTGATCTTAGGGATGGTATGCGTAAGGTGAATGTAGAGGCAACGATAGTAGATAAGGGGAGAGTCCGTGAAGTTATGACCTATCGGGGACCAGCTCGTGTCGCTAATTTTACTATAGAAGATGACTCTGGAACTATTACTCTCACTCTATGGAATGATGATATAGATAGGGTTGATATAGGCGATAGGGTTAGAATCGAAAATGGATACGTTACCTCATTCAGAGGGAAGCTACAGTTGAATGTGGGTAGATATGGAAGACTTATTGTTCAGGAGTAAAGCCCACTCCTCTTATCCTACTTAGTACGGATTTAACTATTTCTAACTCCTTTGATTTGAAGTATTGTTTAACTAGTCTGAGTATATCTTCAAACCCTCCCTCCATGGATATATCCAGTGTTAGCTCTCTCTCAGGAGGGACATAGCGTTCTCTAGCTATTATAGATGCTCTCTTCAATTCCTTACATGCCTTTTCTAGAAGCTTAATATCTCCTCTTCCCTCTCTTTCTCTAGTCTTTATCGCTTGTACTAGTATTCTTTCAGCTTCCATCATATATTTAATAGGAGTTAGACCTCCATAGCTAGTATACCACTCTTTCTCAGCAGCCTCAGAGGTTCCAGTAAAACTCATGTCCGAGGCTCTAACCAGCTTAGATAAGGCTGGAGAGAAGGGGGCTACCACTACGTTTCCCACTTTTATAAAACCTCTCTGTGTATAGTACTCGGGGTCTATAGTGGACACCATTATCCACCAATCTTCTTTCCCCTCTTCTACCTCTTCTATGTACTCTACGAAGAGACCATCCATAGATACTATACCTAGTGCTTCTAATCTATGGAGTATGCGTTCAATAGTAGTAATATCTCTATCTAATGCAAAGGCTATATCGTACATGTGTATTAGTCTATGCTTAGCTATCATACAAATGGTCTTATACCTATCGAATTCCTCAGACATTTTCTCACCAGAGGCTAAAAGTAGTGTAGACTTATAAATATAGGCATGGATTTAAAGTAACCTGGGATTAGCATGAAGGTATGGGAGAAAGTACTCATGATATACACGCTAGCTCTTCTCGGTGCTCATTCGAAACCCATTAGTGTAACTACTGGAGAAATAGGTAAAAGACTAGGGTTAACACCTCAAAGTATCTCTAGGAAATTAATAGAGTTGGAAAACGAAGGATTAATTAAACGCTTTCCCTCAGGTAGGTGTAAGTTAGTAGTGGTGACTAGAGAGGGGTATGAACTACTCTTACATTTTCATAAAATACTTAGTGACTTGTTAGAGAAGAGGACCGAGGGACTAGTACTAAGAGGAAGAGTATTCACGGGACTTGGGGAAGGACGTAAGTATCTATCAATAGAAGAGTATAGAAAGCAATTTATAGAGAAGTTAAACATAGATCCTTATCCAGGAACTCTTAACTTAAGACTTGATGAGGAGAGTAGTAAAATGAAGAGGATTCTAGAGATACTGCCTGGGGTAATTATAAAGGGCTTCAGAAAAAGGAGTATAGAGTATGGGGGCGCTAAAGTCTTTAAGGCTACTATAAATAATGAAGTACCGGGTGCAGTACTATTAATTGATAGAACTCACTACGGGCGTGAAGTACTGGAAGTGATATCAGAATACTATCTTAGGGAGATATTAAAATTAAGAGATGGTGATGTAGTAACGGTTAAAGTATTTTATAGCTGGTGAGTACCTTGTCCAACCTAAACTATAGGGATAGAATAAAAAGACTCAAAGAAAGGATGAATCTGGATAATATAGATGTAGCTGTGATAACTAGGAGTGGTGATGTACTTTACTTAACGGGCTTTGAAGGAGGGACACTAGTAGTTCCTATCTCCGACGAACCTATACTCATAGTACCGAGATTAGAGTACTACAGGGCTCTAGAACTTACTAAAGTAGAAGTATTAGCTTACTCAGACGTAAAGTCTCCTACAGTAGAAGATGAAAAAGTACTTTTCAAGAAATTTGATGAAGTACTAAAGGATATCATTAGTGAATACCTTAAAAGAGGTGCGCTTGCACTATCAAAAACCATATCTAAAAGACTGTATGATGTACTAACGGGCTCACTAACTAGTGAGAGAGTGAAAGACATTGATGGATACCTTAGCGAGATGAGAGCTATAAAGAGTGAAATTGAACTAGATATGATACGAAAAGCAGCATCGATATGTGAAGAAGCTCTCTCTAAAACCATACCAATGCTAGAAGAGGGTGTTCAGGATCACGACATTCTGGCAGAGATAACCTATGCTATAAGGAAAAGAGGTGGACAACTGGCATTCGAGCCTATAATAGCCTTTGGAGAATATAGCGCATATCCCCATGCTCATCCCACCAGAGGTAGGAGATTAAAAATTGGAGATCTCGTGGTCATCGATATTGGCGCTAGGTATAATTATTACTGTTCAGATGAGACTAGAACTCTCCTCTACCATAGCATGAATAGAGAGAAAAGGCGGCTGATAGAAGCAGTGCTTAGATCACATGATGAAGCACTAGATCTAGTAGAGGATGGAGTTAGGGTCGCTGAGGTGGATAGGAAGGCTAGAGAAGTACTGAAGAAAGAGGGGTTATTGAAATTCTTTAATCATAGTCTAGGTCATGGTGTTGGTCTAGAGGTTCACGAGTATCCTAGGATATCTATGGCGGACGAAAATACAGTCCTAAAAGAGAACATGGTAATTACCATAGAGCCTGGAGTTTATATTAAAGGTGTAGGAGGAGTGAGAATAGAAGATCTGATATTAGTGAAGAAGAGAGGGTTCGAATACATTACGAAAATGGATAGAATCCTATGAATCCTTACCATTATTAAATTGAAATACTAGGTTGTTAAGCTACCTCTAATCTGATGATATTGACGTGTAGAAACATTTAGAAGATATTTAAAGGCATAATATAAGGGGTTCTATGGGAGAAGCTGAGAGAAGATCTCTAAGGAAGAAGGCAGTAAAAGAAGGAATATTTTACGATAATTTCGAAGAAAAGTCGCCATACTGGGATTGGAGAGTAGATAATTATGCTGGATTTGAACTTGAAAAGGGTGTACTTAGGATGTTCATGGGACCGACTGAAGCATTGTACTACTCCAACGCTGAAATATCCGATGGGTTCTTTGATGACCTACCCTGGAGCTTCAAAACTCTAGAGGTTAAGGCAAGATTAGAAGGAGATCACTACGGAAGTGCAGGTTGGGGTTTCTGGAACCATAGTATGATACTAGACTACTGCATACCAATATGGTTCATATATCTGAGGAGCAGAGGAACTTATCCTCTTCAAGGATTCTTTGTTCAAGTAGGTACAAAAGTGCAACCTATAGTTCTCTTCGAAAAACCAAGAGCCTTTACACTAGCTTATATGTTATCTAAAATATCTCCTAAGCTCATAGGGATAGATATTCTATCAACAAGACCGAAGATGCCAGGTTTGAAGCTTAGAGAGTGGCATGTATATAAGGTGAAGTGGAGAGAGGATAGAGTGAAATTTTACATAGACCAAGTCGAAATAGCAGAGATACCGTATGAAAGGTATACTCCTCCTAAGGCTAGAGCCGATGTATGGATAGATAATGCTGTCTTTGAAATCAGAAGGAATGATCCTGGAAGAGTCTATAGGCATGTGACACAAGAAAATAGAAAAAGGAGCTATCTTGATCTAGACTACCTGAAGATATATTAAAGTTCCTTCCTTAAATAGAATTTTTGCACTTTTTCTTGTAAACAAAACTGAGATCTCTATAGTAACCCTACACTTTTTAGAGTACTATGAGAATCAATAAAATGTGATGAGTAGAGTACCTTGAGATCGATATTTTCTTCATAACCTCATACTTGATATTGACATGAACTTATCAATATCAATAACCATAACAGATTTAACCTATACAGTAAACTAGGAACAGAACTATGGAGCATGAGTTTCTATGTAGAGGGGCTAGAGTAAGGATCTGTGATGGTAGAATAGAAGTACTTACTAAGCCAGCTGTTTGCTACTGCCCATATGTCGAGTCTGTCTATGAGATAAAGAGTATAGATAAGCATGCTGTAGAGCGTATAATGAGGCTTAAAATGGAGAAGTATGGTCTCTGTAGCCCTCATAGATGTTTTGAGACTAAAGTAGTAGTCCCATTTGGAAGCTCAGAGATTATTAGTACCTGTATGAGAAGAGGGTTGTTGGACTGTGCAGTAACAGTATGTGAAGGTGCTGGAACAGTGATCTCTTGGAACTCAGATCTAGTACAAGGCATAGGAGCTAGACTTACTGGCATACTGAAGACATCACCTATCAAAGAGATTGTAGATTACATAAAGAGCAACGGAGGTGAAATTCTAAATCCAGACAGAGCTTTAGTAGATCAACCTCTTGGTGTTAGGAGAGCTATATCTATGGGATTTAAGAGAATAGCTGTAACCGTGATAGGATGTAATGCTAGAGATATAACTAAGATTAGGAATATACAACAGAGGTACAAGAAGGTCGAGATCGCCATATTCTCGACCTGTAACACTCTTGTTAAGGAGGAAGATCTAGTACACTTAGAGAAAGCAGATATAGTATGTTCTAGTGCATCCAGACTGATAAGAGAACGAATAGGACCTAAAGCCATACTCCAGTTAGGTGTATCTATACCAGTATTCATACTCACAGAATTGGGGAGAAGACTAGCATTTACCTACTTGATGAATACTGATATAAAGCTTGTAATCTTCAGGGCTAAAATGCCATACATAGTAAAAGATAGACAACCTAAGCTGGCTAGAGATCACTGAACCCCTGAATGAGATTAAGACTATGTTGATGTCCTCTGCTATAAAATACCATGTATTAGAAATAGATTTTTGATACCTAAGATTAAAAGTACAGGTGGTGGATATTGCCCGATTTCTTTGCCCATTGCTTGATTGGCATGATAACACCCCTTACTTGGAAGAGAAGGAGAGGTAGAGACTTCCTAGTAGCAGTCATTCTATCCACATTCCCAGATATCGATGTCTTCTTCCCTTCACTGCATAGAGGACTCCTCCACTCTTTCGTTATATTAATCCCCTTAATCGTAATTATAGATCTGATCTCTAAAAAACACGGATATAGAGTATATCAAAGATTATCCTTATCAATACTTCCCCTAATCCACATAATTATGGATCTAAGCACGGGGGGTATTCCAGTAAAGATTTTATTCCCTCTCATAGACCACGGCTATCAGTTTAGCTGGCTTCTGGATTCTATCATAATCAACTTACTTCGATTAAGTCCCTATTCCTATTTTATAGAAGCTATTAGAGTAGATTTAGTACTGTTGTTAGTAATACTATTTCTAATAATAACTAATAGTCTAACTTGTAAACATATTCTCGATTAAAAACTGAGAGGGCTATTAGGTATTAATATAGAGTAAAATGTTACCATAAAGGGAGTAAAATGGTCTTTGTAATGGGAGTTGATATAGGGACAACTGGTGTAAAAGCGACAGTAATTGATGAAAATGGACACATACACTCGACATGGTACCACGAGTATAAACTGTACCACAGAGAACCCCATCTCTCGGAACTAAATCCAGAAGAAGTTTGGACTGCTATAAAGGAGACTATAAGATGCTGTATTAAAAGGGCTTCTATAGAGCCTAAGGAAATAGAGGCTATCAGTACAGCAGTCCTAGGAGAGGCCTTCGTACCAGTAGATCGAGAAGGAAAACCTCTCTATTGGAGCATGACGACATTTGATGCTAGAGCTGTTAGACAGGTCGAAGAATGGATGGAGCTCATATCTCCAGAGGAGATGTTCAGGATAACAGGACAACCTCTCTCTCCTAAAATTCCAATATATACATTACATAAAATATTATGGATTAGAGAGAACAAACCAGAGATATATTCCAAAACATGGAAGTTCCTGTGCTGGGAGGAATACTTTAACTACAAGCTTACTGGCGAGTGTGTGACAGATTACACTATAGCCAGTAGAACTATGCTATTAGATATAAGGAGTAAAAAGTGGTCTCGCATTATTCTAGAGCTAGCTGATCTGAGCGAAGATCTACTACCAGAAGTAGCCCCCTCAGGAACCCTCATAGGAGAAGTGAGTGAAAAGGGAGCTCGTGAAGTAGGTTTAAACAGGGGAACTCTAGTAGTTACAGGAGGTCACGATCAACCTCTAGGAGCATTGGGTTCTGGATTACTGGAAGAAGGAGTATTAATGGATGCTACTGGAACTGTAGAATGCTATGGTGTAGTGGAAGATGAGTTGGTCCTTAAAGATGAGATGAGGAAACAGGGCTATGCCCTTCACCCTTATACCCTTAGGAATAAGTATTTCCTATTTGGTTTTACTCCCACAGGTGGTGCAGCTCTCAGATGGTATAGAGATAATTTTGCACTTGAGGAAAAGCGTATTGCTGAAACTAAAGGAAAAAGCGTTTATGATATTATGGTAGAAGAGGCTAGTACAGTGCCCCCAGGAGCTCTAGGACTCTTCTTCTACCCCTACCTAGAGGGTAGTGGTACTCCGGAGTGGAATAGAGATGTAAGAGGATGTTTTATAGGACTCACGCTGGCTCATGGAAAGAAGGAGATGATAAAGTCCATACTGGAGAGTTTGGCATTTGAGCTAAGAGCAAATATAGAGGTCATGAAAGGCTATGGTATCAGAATAGATGAGGTTAGAGCTATAGGAGGAGGAGCTAAATCTCTATACTGGCTACAGTTAAAGGCTGATGTTACAGGGTTAAGGATAACTGTGCCGAGTGCTAGGATGGAGACAACATCTGTAGGTGCAGGAATACTTGCCTTCTTAGGTATAGGAATGTACAGTAGCGCTAGAGAAGCTGTTAACTCTATGTGTAGGATTGTTGAAACATACGAACCTCGAGAGAGGCTCAGTAAACAGTATGAGAATATCTACAAGAAGTATCTACAAATAGCTAGAATAGTGAGAAAGATAGCGTTTTAAACATGCCCACTCACGTACTTCTCAGTTTTGAGGTTATAACCGTAAACTTGCCTCAGAGGATTTGAGAATGAGGAAAATAGTGATCATGCTTTATGAGCATATCCTATGACCTCTCTAATGCTCTTGAATCCTTCTTCCTTTAGGTACTCCTCCATTCCTCTTAGTATTTCTCTGGATACCTCTATACCCTTCAGTGCTATAGCCGTCCCAACGCCTATTGCAGTTGCCCCAGCCAGTATGAGTTCTATGGCATCCTTCCAATCCATGACACCACCTATACCTATTATCGGTATGGATACTGTTCTGTATAGATCATATACTACTCTAACGGCTATGGGATGGATAGCTGGACCACTTAATCCACCATATACATTAGAGAGGACAGGTCTCTTCGCGTAGACATCTATGACTACAGCCCTAATAGTATTAATAGCGGAGATAGCATCAGCACCACTCTTCTCTATAGCTTTGGCTATTTCAACAAGTCTATCCGAGAGCCCTATCTTGACTAAAACAGGAATATTTAGAGTAGACTTAACAGAGTTGACAATCTTGCTCACGTATTGGGGATCCTGTCCTATCTCTAATCCTCTCTTAGCCACATGTGGACAGCTTAGGTTAAGCTCTACAGCACTAGCTCCGTGTTCCTCTGCAAGTTGTGCAAGTTCGCAGAAATCTCTCTCATCTGAGCCTGCTATACTCACTATTACGGGTCTATCCAAACCTCTTAGAGATCTGAGAAGCTCCACCATACCCTCTATACCTGGATTAGGCAGTCCCATTGCATTTACTAACCCGGACTTGGTATAGGCTATTACTGGAGTTGCATATCCTTCTCTAGGTTCTTTAGTGAAACTCTTAGTAATTACCCCTCCTACATTTCCCTCCCTGAATAGTCTCAGTATAAGTCCCGCCGTGTTCCCCAGAATGCCCGAGGCTAGTAGTAGTGGATTTGAGAGTTTTATACTAGCTACCTCTACAGTGAGGTCTACAGTACTCACAATGATAGACCTTCATAGATGCTAATAGTTTTTTCTATAATCGTAGAAACCCCTTCTTGATCTAAGACTCGCTCTTTCATATGAATTAACATGTATTTTGGAAAATGAACGATTAGATGAAATTACTTGATTATCATTTCTAATGCACTTGGTAACTTAAGAGGATATGTTTATCTTAGTTTGTCATATGGACTGGACTGAGAATCTCGAACTACCGGATTAAATAGATTCGCATAAGCTATAGTGAAGATATGGTAATGCTTAAATTAATAACCCTCTCCTCCTATAGGATGACCATGAAGATTAACTTAAAGCCCGTATTCGTATCATTTGAAGAGGCCTTCTTCAGAAGATTACCAACTCTCGATGAGGTAAAAAGAAGAGCCGAGAAAATACTCAAAGAATTCCAAGCTAACATCAGTGGAGATGTAGTAGTATTAGAGCCTTTTATCTTAACTAGTCCTGAGGGGATCGAGGACTTAAAAAAGGAATTAACGAGAGATGTAGATGCGGTGATAGTTTGGAGAGTAGGTGGAATGGCACATAGGTTAATAGCATCAGTAGGTCTCCTTGGAGTCCCATTTATCATGCTCGGCTCTGGGGTTTTAAATCACGATATTGTAGCCTACTTGAGACATAGAGGAAGCGAGGCCTATGCACCATTTGACTATAGAGATCTCAACAAATTGATTAGATATCTTAAGGTAAGAAAAGCTATAAGGAGTTCTCAAATTCTCATAGTTTCCTCTATGGAACTTCCATCGTTCTCCGCTATTAGTAGCGCTTACGACCTAGATAAAATGAAGACTAAGTTTGGAATCGAAAGTACATTAGTACCTAGTGAACAATTATTTAATGTATATAAAACCATAGGATCAAGCAATGAAGTGAGGAGTCTTGCAAGTAAACTTATGGATGGTGCTTTAAGTGTTAAAGTGGATAGAACTGATGTTGAAAGAGCAGTTCAACTATATATTGCAATAAAACGAATGATGGAAAAGTATAGAGCAAATACTGTTACTATCAACTGTGCAGAATCCATATTCTTTAAATATAAAGTAACTCCATGCCTAGCTTTCTCATTACTTAAAGATGAAGGAGTGCCTGCTTCATGCGAAGCTGACTTAAGTGCATTATTAGCCATGATGATATTAATGTGGTTAACCGATAAGCCTACGTTCATGGGTAACCTATGGTTACATGATGAGGAGAGAAACCTAGTTAGATTCTCTCATGATGTTCCTCCACTCAAAGTTAAGGGATTTAAAGAAGAGAAATTGCCCTATGAAATCTTTGATTTCCACGATCAGAAATATGGGGCCTCTTTTTACGTTCATGTAGAGCTAAATAAACCAGTTACATTTGCTAGAGTTCATGCTAGTTTAAACAAGATACTGGTATCCACAGGAACTGTAGTTGAATCTTATGAGGGAATAGCCTGTAGACAAACTCTTGAAATAAGAGTAAAGAATGCTAGAAGGCTTATGAAGAGAGTTGCTAACTATGGTCATCACTTTTCATTGGTCTATGGAGATTATTCCTCAGATCTAGAGGAATTATGTGAGATCTTAGGCCTGTCTCCTGAAATAGTTTAATCGAATGAACTAACCGACTGAAGTTTTTCACTCCTTAAGTAACTACCTAGATCGACTTAGCTATTTTAATTAATCCGACTAGTAGATCTCAGAGACAACAGACTACACTACTGGTCGACAATAATTATAGCTACAATACTCCTTCAGGATAGATTATAAAAAGAACATAGAGAAAAATCTCACTGATTTGAAGAAGGAAGTGATGGAGAAGGCTTATAAGTTTTTATATTCATGCCGTATCCCCAGCGTGTAGTTATATCACCGTTCTCATAAACCATAACCCCTCTGACAAAGGTAGCATATACTTTTCCTCTAATTTTCCAGTTCTCAAAGGGTGAGTGCTTAGCTCTACTTAGGAAGTTCTGAGGATCTACTCTCCATTCCCTTTTCAAATCCACTACCGCTAGGTTAGCGTAGTATCCCTTGGCTATTTTCCCTGTGATATTACTCAATCCTAGTAATCTGGCAGGTCTCATGGAGTACAACTCCACTACTCTATCTAGCCCTATTATGTCTTTAGCTACTAGTGTTAACATTAGTGGTAGTGCTGTCTCAAGTCCAGGAAATCCCGGTCTTTCAAGTTCTAATTTCTCCTCTAGAGTATGCGGAGCGTGATCCGTACTGAGTATGTCTATTTTACCATCTATGAGGTATTTTAGTAGTTCTCTTCTGCAACTCTCAGCTCTCAGTGGAGGGTTTACCCTATAGTATCTTGAACTCCTATATTTTTCGGAAAGTAGAACGTAATGGGGACATGTATCCACAGTTACCTCAGGTATCTTTACCCTTATCATATCTATGCTTTGGGGCAGTGTTACATGAGTTATATGCGATTTCAAGTTCATCTTACTAGTTAGCTTTAGTACTTGAGTTACTGCTCTGAGCTCTGAGATTGGAGTATGTTCTTTTCCTTTATAGCTAGGGTCTTCTGCATGGAATATTGTAAGGATCTTCCTTTGACTGTTATATTCGAACACCTTTGAAAGACATTCTTTACGAAGGTCCTCTGGATATACCTTCATACCTATTGCTACTTCTTCATATCCTTGTAGTTCGTCAGCTCTCTCTGGAACGCCATAGTAGAGTCCATAGTCTACAATAGCCCTTGTAGATGCTAACCAGTCTCTCAGCTTTAGTATCTCGAGGTTATTCACATTAGGTAGGGTGTTAGGCATGTCAACTATTATCGTAACTCCACCGGCGGCAGCTGCTACAGTTCCTGTGTAGAAATCCTCCTTGTAGGATAGTCTAAAGTCCCTCATATGTACATGAACGTCTATCATTCCAGGTAAGATTATAAGTCCCTTTTCGTGAAAGTCAAATACTTTGTCAGCCACATAACGTGGTATACTCTTACCTATCTCTACAATACGCTGTCCTTCTATCAGAATTTGTACCCTTTCAAGTAGTCCACTTATATAGGCTAGCCCTTCTATGAGGACAATCTCGTCCATTGCTTATCTACGGAACTGCTTTAGTATATCCTCCTTCGTAGTATACCTTTCACAGTAGGTGCATTGGAGGAGTAGGGGATCTCGCGATACTACTCTAAACTTAGGTCTAGCACTTTCTCTAGGTTGATTAGTTATGCAATTTGGATTTGAACATCTCACTATACCTTCGATAGTATCTGGTAGCTTCACTCTCTCCTTGTGTACTACCTCATAGTTCCTGATGATGTTTATCGTAGCTGTTGGGGCTATCAGAGCTATAATACTAACCTCTTCTGAGACCAGCTCTCTCCCCTCTATTTTGACTATATCTTTCCTACCCAATTTTCTGCTCTCTACATTCATAACTACGGCTATTCGAAATCCCTCATCTCCTCTTATCCCTAGAATCCTTAATACGTTGAGAGCATTTCCTGCTGGGATATGATCAATTACTGTACCATGCTTAATTTTTCTTACTATTAGTTCTCTACTCATTCAATCACCCAGTATTAATTTTAGTAATGCCATTCTTACAGGAATGCCATATCTAGCTTGCTTGAAGTAGTATGCATATCTAGTACTATCCACTTCTGGTGCGATTTCATCAACTCTAGGCAGAGGGTGTAGTATCATGAGGTCTTCTTTAGCCTCTTCTAGCAGTTTTGTAGTTATGCGATAAGTCCCCTTTACCCTTTCGTACTCAGCTGGATCTGGGAATCTCTCCCGTTGAATTCTAGTAACATAGAGTACATCTAATTCGCTGATCACTTCTTCTATATTCTGAACCTCTATAACATTCACATTGGATCTACTCAAGATCCTCTTAATCTCACTTTTAATCCTCAGCTCTGGAGGGGATATTAGGTAAAGTTTTCGTGGTCTATACTTCATAATACCTAGGATAAAGGAAGTAGCTGCTCTGCCATACTTAAGATCACCAAGTACCCCTACGGTGAGTCCTTGAGGATTCCCTCTCTCCCTCCATATAGTATATAAATCCACCATAGCCTGTGTGGGATGTCTGTGGGCACCATCTCCAGCATTTATAACAGGAACCTCTGCTATTTCAGCAGCATAGGTCGCAGCACCTTCCAAGCTGTGTCTGATCACAATAGCATTAGAGTACGAGTCCAGCATTCTAATAGTATCACCTAGGTTTTCACCTTTAGCTATAGAAGTCCTCTGTACATCTGACAGTACTAGGGTACTACCTCCTAACCTATGGACAGCTGTTTGGAAACTGAACATAGTTCTGGTGCTTGGCTCGAAAAAGGCTAGTGCTATTATTTTCCCTCTTAACGTCTCTAGAAAATCCTTCGAATATTTTTCCATTTTCATAGCTTCATTAAATAATAGTTCTAGTTCCTCTATGTTGAAATCTGAAATTGTGAGAATATCCCTATTTTTAAACCCTTTCATACCTCTTCCCCCGACTTACGATCTACCTTAGCAGTATGTATGTAATTCAATATTATATGATAGGTTTCCTCATTTATCAAATTAAGAGAACGTAGTGTTTTCAGTAGTACGCTTACTCTTAGTACTGATAGTAACTTAACATTCATACTACTTAATAATTCGTAAGCTCCCTGCTCTCTATCTATGAAGACTACAGCATAGTCAACTCTTGCGCTTAGATTCTTAAGGATGGAGACTGCTCTAGCTATACTACTTCCCGTGGTTACGACATCATCGACTATGATGCACCTATCTCCAGGATTTATTGTCCCCTCTACTATTTTCTTAGTACCATGTTCTTTAGTCCCTTTTCTCACGTATGCAAAGGGTCTTCCCATAGTGTAGGATAGTACAGACGCTATGGGTATACCTCCAGTCTCTATACCGACAATGATATCAAATTCCTTTTCTATAGATTTTAAGACCTCTAATAGAGATTTCACTATGAGCTTGAAAAGAGGGGGATTGGAGTATGCTCTTCTAAGATCTATATAGTATGGGCTCTCCATACCCGAACTAAGTCTAAACCTACCTATCAATATTATATTATTCTTATAAAGCCGATCTACTAAGTCCTCTACAGGGTACACAGTCATCACTTAAATCCTTAGATAATAATAGATGAAATATATAACATGCTATATACTATCATACTCTATCTTCTCTACATATTTTCTATATTATTACCGTACTCTGAATTTTAAGACATCCCCCTTATCAGGAGTGAATACTGTGATCCCAGGGATCTCATCTTCTATCATTCTCCTAAATCTCTCCATCTGTTCTTTCTTTCCATGTGTAGTAATAACTATCTTAGGCCTGAGGTCTACTGCCATTCTTAATGCATCTTCAGGACTAGCTGTTGGCGAGGGGTATCCCGTGGGTAGTATGGCTATATCAGCTGAGTACTTGGATAAATCTACATATCCCGAATCTCCACCATGAAATATTTTCATTCCTTCGATCTCAAGTAGATATAGGTTTATTGGGCCTACATGTCTTCCAGCTATAGTGGTTATGGATATGTTTCTTATTTTGATAGTGGTATCTGGATATGCTCGTAGAAGACTACTTGAGGGTATGTAGAGTGAGAGATCCTTATGTACTTTTTCTTCCGCCACTATTATAGGGGCTAGTGTCTCGAAAACCCTCATAGCAGTCTCTAGATGATAATGATCATAGTGTTCATGCGTGTACAGTAGTACATCTAACCTTTTTAGCCTATTTATAACCCCACTTTTAAGCAGGTTTGCGATATCGAATGCTATTGTAAAGTCTATACTTTTTAGAAGTATTCCGGAGAATCCTAAATAGAGTGCTAATACCTCTCCAGCTTCTGGAGTTTCGGTTAGGAAATCCTCTACCGTAGGGCTACTCAAGAGAACACCCTTTCTACTATAGATTTCTAAGTATTTATAGTTTAAGTTTTAGGGAGGAATTCTTACTACTCTTAACACTTACTCTTAAATATTAGCAAAATTAAATAGCTTAAGGGTATGTCAGGACTACTACTCTATCTATCGACCATGATCTTCGATCTGATCTCCGGATGTATAACAGTATTGGTAAGCTACTATGCACTTAAGGCTTATAGAATTTCAGAGAAGAAAGCATTCCTTCTGATCTCGATAGGATTTTTAATGCTGACCTCAGGATTCATAAGTCATGCATTAGTACTCATATCTATTCTTTTCTTACGACCCGCAAGAATATTTATAGCATTAGTATCCACCTACTCCAGCATGATATCATCTATATCAGAAGTTATAGCTTACATCTTCATAGCAGTAAGTTACTCTACGGAATTAAAGAGAAGTAAGAAAATGATGAGCATACTACCATTACTACTACAGATCAAAATACATATGTTCACTAGTATTCTAAGTATACTACTTCTACTCTATATAATATTTCAACTCATCCTGATACACTTTAGCGAGAAAAGGGGATCTCTATTACTACCTATAGGTTTCACTCTTATGCTCTTCGCTCATATAATTAATTTAATAGCACTTCTCTCATTAGTAGAAGAATTCTACATAGCATCTCGATGTACGTACTTCATAGGATCACTAGTGATACTCTATATATTATCTAAGGTGATCTCGTATCATGAGGAAAAGTAGAAGATCTAAGATAAGGATTATGGTAGATATAATGAGAGTTTTGCAGATGAGTAGTGGTGCTAAAATAACACAGATAATGTGTGAAGCCAATATGCCATATGATAGGCTACTAAAGTACCTAGAAGAATTAAAAAGCAGAGGATTAATAGTTGAGAGGAAGATTGAGGATCATACCTTATACTACTTGACCAAGAAGGGATTTGACTTTCTATCAGAATTTAAGAAGATAGAACGTTTTGCTGAAGCCTTTGGTATTGAATTATAGTAATCCTCCTAAATAGGCATACTGACCTCCTGCCTTGGTTGTTCTGTTAACCTATACCTTACGAGTTCGTTAAAGTCAAATATCGTTATCGGTACTGCAAATCTTATGCCAGAGGGGGGAGATACTAGGAGAGCCTCTCCTCTATCTAAGGTCTTGATCTCCTGTTCAGCCTCATCCAGATAAGGACTATACTGGATGATCTTTTGATAATCGGGTTTTGTAGGTAGTGATAGTATTATCTTGGTTAAAGATTGTCTTATAACGGGTTCTATGAGCTCTCCAGGCATCTGAGTTATGTATAGACCTCCTATTTTATACTTCCTACCACGTTTACTTATTATGGAGAATATATTCTCCCTAAAATCACTCCCACCGATTGGGTTCCTTGAGAGGTATTTATGAGCTTCTTCTACCATTATGAGTACGTAAGGAAGCCTGCTCCACTCCTTAGGTATACTCTTTTTCATCTCTTCGTATATACTAAAGATCCTTCTAGCTACTACAGTCGCTAGGAGCTTTTCCTCTCCCTCAGTAGCATGTGGAGTATCAAGGATTACTACTCTCCCTCTACCGACCGAACCTACTATCGTCTGAAGAAGATGAGTATCTAGAGGTTCTGGTTTAAATATATCACCATCTCCTAGCATATACTTTAACTTCCTCTTAGCTGTGTTTATAGTATTGATATGAATCATCTTCCTCAGAACCCTCCATATTAGTGAAGAGGGAGATTCTAGTAGGAAATTTAACCAATCATCTCTTTTCACTTTCCATGTTAGCCATAATAGTTCCTCCTGTGGAGCTGTGAAATCTCCTGTGAGTATGAAATCAAGTGGGTGTAATTGAGAATATGATATTTCTAGAGGATGCATTAGTATACTTCTTTCTATGACATCACCCTCGAAATTGAGAGTCACAGTATACCTACCAGGCTCATCTACTGAGGAGGTTACGTAAAGTAGTCTTACCTCAGACTCCGGTACGTGAGCTAATCCGTACTGGTCAGGAGGAGAACCCTTAAAATACTCACTCTCCGAGTCGAAAAGTACTAGACTATACTTTGGTTCAGGGTTCATTAGAACAGAGAAGGCTAAGACCTTACCGAGATTACTCTTACCAGCTCCTGTTACACCGCATACGAGTATATGATGTGGAAATGCGGCATCGCCCTTTATAGTAATCCTTACATCGGTAGCTCTATGCCCTGATCTTACAGTACCCAATATGATATCTCCATCATCTAGGTTTAATTGCTGTAAGTCTACCTTATCCAGTTCCTCAACTTCAGTAAATAAAGCTGGTACTGAGGTAGGTCCATGTACAATTCCATCTTCCTCCACTTGACAGAGTATAATGGCTAGTGCGGTATCATACAACCTTAGTGATTTATCGTAGAGTATAACGTCTTCACCATGTTCTCTCCTATGACTTAATCTGGATATCTCCGCTGGAGTAAGTAAGGATTCGGGTTTAAAGTCAAAGACTCTTAATATGAACTTTTTATCTCCATCTATGATCTTGAGGAGTTGCCCCCTATCAATCCTGACACCCTCCACTATTCTGAACTTTAGTGTTAGCCCTTCAACCCATACTACTACTCCCACTCTCATACTACACACCCCATAAGTATCTCTCTCTGAATGAGGAGGATCTAGTAGTCACTATAAACTTCTCTAGTATGCCTTCCTCTTTCAGTTCATCTAGAAATCTCAAGGCTATCCACTTTAATTCATCATCACTTATTCTAGACTCATCGTGTACCCCCTTTAGGGGGTAAGGATATCCAGGAATACCGTGATCTTGCATGAATGCTAACTCTCCAAGTACTATTTCAATATCCCTAGTGAGGAGAGCTCTCCTAGAGATATCTACTCTGAACACTTCCTCGGAGTCTTCACCTAACTTAGATACTACTATGTCACCTATGTACCATGGAGGCAGTGTAGAGTGCCTGAATATAGGATAGTAGTACCATGATACTCCTTTCAATCTCTTTGTGGCTAAATATGCGAGGTATCCTATGAGGCTTTCCCCCGTATTTAGCTTAAGTCTAGATGATTTACATATACCCACGAGAATAGCTCTTCTCAAATTCACAAGTTTGTCCAGTTTTTCGAATCTCTCCCTAGTAGCTCTTCTGAGTGCAGGAACTGCCATTAAAGCTCTATCCAAAAGAATGTAGTCCCCTTTTCCTACTAGATTAACTCTCTTGAGAACTTCTTGTAGCTCTATCTCTAAAAGCCATTCAGCAGCTTCAGATCTATTCAAGACTATAGCAATAGCGTATCTCTTTCCTCCAATCCTCTTATTGAACCCCCTCCATAGTCCCCAGGCTATCTTAGATACTACTATTTTATAAGGACCGCAGTTGTACAGTACTTTTATAGATGCATCTACTGCTAGGACTCTTTTAGCGTGCGGAATGGGATCTAAACTTTTAAACCTACTATACGAGATGTAATAACCTCTTAGAATTCTAGAACCTATCCTTAGTATAGGATAAGGCGATAGTATAACCTTTCCATTTAGTGTAAGCTCCATAGACCTAGGAGCGTTATACATTCTCTTAAGCTCTTTAATTACATTTGTAATCCCATCTATCCTCAGTTTCTCTGTCATCCCAGTACATGGAGCGTATACTTTCACCATACTCTCACTCTCTCTACTTACGAACGAATAGCTAAAAAGGACACTATGGTATTTCAAACTCTACTACAATATCCCTACTTTGTGAAAGACCAATATGCCAGTTATTGTATCTATATTATGATATTAAAGATGGACGAATTGATGATCATGATATCATAAAATAGATACAATACATCAAGTAATGTTACTGTTAGAAAGATATATATTTTAGTAACACATAGATAATTACAGTATCAAATATAGCGTACTGTTGAGCTACCATGGCAATCACCATAAACTACGTAGGCTTCCACCCAACACTCATATTAGATGGACTTAGGCATATTATGAAGACTAAGGGTATAGAGAGGATATACATATTATATGATAGGAAAGATGACAGCTATGGTAGAGTGTCGAGAAGGAATGCTAATAAACTAAAAGAGATGTTAGCCTTTTTTGAGCCAAGACTAGTACCAGTTAACCCACTATCCCAAGAGAATATTTTCTCTACTATATACGCTATTGTAAGGAACGAGATCCAGGAGAATAAGTGCGAGGTACTCATAGATGTAACTGATATGCCCCCTATAGCCGTTTCCTCTACAACCATGGTAGCCTTAATGTTTCCTAGGGCGTACCTATACTATGTTCCAGCGGAGAGCAGAGGAGATTTCATACCTCCACCTGATACTCCCGCCTTTGAAGATTGGGTTGAAGAAAAGGATAATGTAAGGGGACGTGAACCGAAAGGAATAGAGTTACCTGGTCACATGGCCAGACTCGATCTTTTCAGAGGAGAAGATAGAGAGGTCTCCGTAATGATCCTAAAGGTCCTCTACGATAGAGGGGGAAAGGCTAAATCACTTTCCCAACTCATAATATGGTGTAATGAAGATCCTAAACTACCTGCTGTAAAAAACAAGTTCTCCAGAGTGGTGAGCTCATTAGAGAAGAGAGGGTTAATAGTAAAATATAGAGGGGGTAGGGAGAGAATGGTAGAGCTTACTAACCTAGGGAGAATGGTGATAAGAGCAATGCTACAGAGTAGAGAGATCAGGATGGAAATGTTTAGACCCATCACATCTACTCCATTTCCCTCGTTAAAGTAGAGATTAAAATAACTTTACAGTTTTAGTAATATACTTTAACTATTACTAATTATTCCAACAGACTTTACATTCCTCAAGAGTGATTTTATACTCTGATAGACTTAGTATTCAACTGTCTTATTCATTTATTTACACTTCAATAATATCCTCAATAACCTCTGAAAAGTCTCACAAGACCTGTCTAAATTCACTATTTCGCCAAGTACACTGGCTTCTGAAGGATTAAGGTAAACTAACATGACTGCTTTTAATTATTATATATTTCTACTTTTCGTGAAAAGATAGATAAAAGCTTAAAGCTCAAGCTTCATATACTCTAACCACGCTTTTATGAGATGAATTCTATTCTCACACATACGAAGGTCTTCGCTTCCTGCAACCTCGAGTATGAGTGGTTTATCATATCCTATACTCTTTAAAGCCTCTAATACGGACTTCCAGTCTATACATCCCATGCCAGGTGGCCAATGACGATCAGATCTTCCATCATTATCATGAACATGAGTAGCTATGATTATACTTCCTAGCTCTCTGATCATACTATTTATATCAAAACCATGTAGAAATGCATGGCCCATATCGAGACATACACCTACAATTTCAGGTTCTGTATATTTATTCAGGTAGATTAAATCAGTAACTGTTGCTCCAAATGTCTTCTGAAGCGGATTCTCTACAGCTATCTTGATGCCTAGGTCATTGGCCACCCTAGCAAGTCTTCTTATATAGTCTAAATTTCTCTTAACAAGCTTTTCAAAGGTCTCAATACTAGAGCGATTTAACGAAAACTTTGACATAGCAACATGAATAACGTAGACCTCACAGTTCAACATACTTGCGTATTCTAACCATTTTGTCATCTTTTTTAATGCGCACTTTCTCAAGCTCTCATCTTCTGCCCCTAATTGATATTCTTCATTACCATAAGGAGCATGTATCTGAATGGGCTTTAGATCATATGAGGTTGAAATATCTATAAGTCTTTTTAATTGTTTCTCTGGCTCCTTAGTGGTCTTAAAGTGCTCGTAGGCGTATTCTATATACTTGAAACCGTGACTCCTTATCCTCTCTAGAATCTCCTCGATACTAAGTGCTGGATGATAGATCCAGGTATCTATACCTACCTTAAGTATAGACCTCACCTCGCTAATCTGCTGATAATACATCTTAAAAGTATACCCTATACCTTGTAAATGTATACCTAACTCTCTTTAAGGATGGAGTTTGCTTGAATGTTAAGTGATATAAGAGTAGTGTTAGAAGGAGGATCCAAATTACTGGGAGGAATTTACCTTATAGATCAAAGCCTATTAACATAGTTCCTATGTCCCTTCTATTTTTTACCTTAAACTTCTTTTTTAGATATTTATCAGTAGGTGGAGATGTAGGTGCTACTACTAAGTTACGCGCTGCGGGTATCTTAAGCTTCACGTTCAGCGGTAAGAATACTACCTCAGGAATGCCCCTTCTCAGAGCTGTTCTGAGTCTATCTGGAATTAATTTGAGACCGTTCTCATCGATTATCCCTATAATGTGTTCGCCTAATTTAATTACTGCATATGGACCTTTAGACCACTCAAATTCCGGTGTCGTGAATATCACTACTACATATTCTCTTTTTAGGCTTTCCTCAACACCTAGATTTCTCGGTCTTCCTATTCCCTTAATTATATTCTTAGTGTATCTTCTCTCAATTCTACTGATTGTCTCCCTATCTGATCTATCCAGTAGCCTTACTTCCAGAACTCCTCTTATATTCTTTAGTGCTTCCATGATGAGCTGTTCTCTTACCACTATGTGGTCACCTAAACTCGACCTTATATACTTTTCAATTGGTGTCATTTGAGATCATCTAAAGATTCAATTCCAACTTAGCACTACAATCCTCTTATCATCTTCAATATTTTGACAACATCATGTGCTAATTTTTCCTGTCGCCTCCACTCACCCTTAACTACACCTTTGCCCGTCATGTGCTCTAGAAATTTCTTGAGCTTAGGATGTACTCTTCCTGGAGGACTGTTCTCGAAGGGAGTACCGGGTAGTGGTATAAAAGTATGTCCTCTTATAATAGCCCCCATACCTATGAAGTCCTTTATTGTCTTTATACTCATATCTACATCCTCCTCGCTTTCGGTAGGTAATCCAAAGAGGAAATCCAGATAGGGTGTAAATCCGTACTCCAATACCATCTCTACAGCTCTATAGCAATCCTCTACCGTATGCCCTCTACCTATATACTTCAGTAATCTATCACTACCACTCTGAACCCCTATCACTATCCTCTTATTTGAGACATACTTTGAAATTACATCCATGACATCTCGGGTTACGAAATCTGGTCTAACCTCACTTGGAAAGGATCCAAGAAATATTCTAACATCGCCTATTTCTTTAAGAGATTTAAGTAATCTCTCTAAAGCCTTGGGAGATGGTGATCTACCATCCCTAGATCCGTAGCCAAATCCATTCGGAGCTATAAATCTCAGGTTTCTGATACCTATTTTGGCATAGTGCTTAGCATACTTCACTATGTAGTCTATACTCCTATGTCTTACAGTCCATGAAAAGAGCGCGGGTACTTGACAGTATTTACATCTATAAGTACAGCCCCTACTAATCTCTATAGGTGGGTATAATCTAAATCTATCAAAGCAAGGGGGATACTTTTCGAGATCTACAGGCTCCGCTTTTGGTCTTACTACTACTTTACCTCTATTCTTAAAGGCTATACCCTTTAGATCTTCTATGGATCTTTCATGAATTAATCTCTCTAATAGTTCTGGAAGGACATTTTCACCCTCACCTACCACAACATAGTCAAATCCCATTTTGATAGCTCCTAAAGGATCCCCAGAGGGGTATGGTCCACCAGATATCATCACCAAGTCGTATCTCTTCTTTAAATGATGTAATTCTCTTATCTCCTCGTATAAAGCTGGAAGTTGGGTGACCATTAATGAGTAGAGTACTATGCTCTTACCACTCTGTCTCATAATAGTATTAACGGGATTACTCGAGAGCGTTATATTATATGAAAAATCTCTTCCTTCTAGAGCCCCTAGTAAGTAGGCTATACTATTCCTATTCTCTTTTGTGAACTTGAAGACTATATTAAATTCCATTTACTACCCTCAGTTATGATGCTTTTGCTATATACCTTAATATTTAAAAATAGGGTAATTAAATATCCCTTGAGATCCCTATGCCTGTTGAGATCTTCGATGAGAATAGGCTACTAGAACTAGCTAAGGTAGCTATGAGATGTAAGGTAGTTAAATATCCTGACATAGTTAAGATAAAAGTAAAAACTAGAAGGAAGCTGTACACCATGAAAGTAGAACCCGAGAAGGGTGAGGAGTTAATAGAGAAGTTAAAAGGAGTATGTAAAGAAACGACTGAAATTGAGGTGGGTAAATAACCTATTTGATACCGGGTTTGATCATTAGTGTTACAATTTTGTGGGGTCCTACCTCTAATTTAACTGATCTGTTTTCTGTTCTTAACCTATTTATAGGTTCTTCATTTAAGTTCGCTAACCATACCTCTTTAAAGTCAAAGTTTATGAAGATCTCGGCATTGGTAGTCTCTCCTAGTATATTATAGAATCTCAATACGATATTTTCATTATCTTCGGACTTCTTGAGGGCTGTTACTATCAGGTTGTCAGGTTTAACTCTGATAAACTCCATTTCCTCAGGTAAGGATCCCTTACTCCTCTGGAAGGGTACATAAAATAGGGGTATTGCAAATTCTCTAGCTAGTTTGTAGGCTTTAAACTCACTCCAAGTGCTATGATGTGGTATTATAGAGTATTCAAATCTCATTTTACGCATACATTGAGCTCCAGGTGTGGGTATGTGAGGACCTGCATGTCCCTTTCTCGTCAGCAAATCATCTCTAGAGAGCCACCCTACAGCCCTGAATAGTGTAAGATATATGGTGGCTCCAGGCTCTCTTCTCACTTCATACTCTGGTAATCCTCTATTAGCTATCATTAGAGCATATTTCCCATCTGTTATTTCTACCCAGTGAAGTTGTGGATGAGTAGTTGGTGGTCGTTCTACCCAATTTACCCCTTTGCTGACAGGCTCTATTGGTCTTTCTACTACATAGAAGTGTGAGTCTGCATATGAAACCTCTGTCATAAGAGGTGTTGGAAATTTAACTCTAAATCTATGATCTCTGGCCTTGTTATCGACTTCAACACTAACATCTATTCTTCTGACACCTGGATAGAGACTTACCTCTACTTTTATAGGCATATCTATTAATTCCCTGCTTCTTCTCTGCCCTTCCAACGCTCGTGGAATCTCCATATTGATATAGACTGTTAGCAGGACTCTACTGAGTTCTAATCTAGATTTAACATCAGCTTTAAACTCTGAACTCTCTACTACCATGTCCTCCTCTTTAGGAGGTGAATAATTGTACTCATCACCAGCATCTCCCTCATCTATAAATACGTTTAAATCCTTTAGCACAAATCCTGTAGTCTTATCCAGTACAGTAAGCGCCCCTCCTTTTTCAGGATCAGCATATACTCTAAAGTACTCGTTCTCTATCCAATTCTCTCCCGCTTTTAATGAACTACTAGGTTTGCTCTTTTTCTCTACTAGGTTCAGTACTTTATATCCTATAGGGGGAACATCCTTTACTGTAAAAACAACATCGATTCCTCCTCCCATGGTATCTATTTCTCTTACTATATGTACGGGATACTCTTCGCCTTCTGGATCTACTAAGACGTAATCTCCCTTAGGAATAGGTAGTACAGCTCTTATGTAATCTGTCCTTTTCCAGTTCAATGGATTAAAGACTAATAACCTAAGTACTCCATCTTCGTTAGGCCTTATTTTCTTACATATTTCTTGAGCAAATTCATAGGCTATATTACTACCTATCCCTATAACTCTATAGAACCTCACCTCATTTTCTAAATGTACTTGATCAATACCACATCCGTAGATGCTATCATGGGCATGATTACGTAATAGCTCTTTCCAGGCCTTCAATAGTTCTCTGGAAGGATACTTAGATCCTAATATGTAAGAGAGAGTGGATATTGGTTCAGCGTAATTTTCCAGTATAACTTGACTTCTGTAGTTTAATTGCTTTAAGTATATTCTATTTGAGAGAACTCCTACTAGTAATGGATGTCTTTTCGCACCTCTAAGCTCACCCCTAAACACCTTTAGCTTCTCTTTAACTTCTCTTAAGGATTTTACATATTCTTCGAGTGTACCATGATATAGGAATAATTCTCGGTCATGTGAATTTACAAATTCTATTATAGAGGGTATATCTCCTTGGGGAGGTTGATGATCGCATCCATTCATTAATAATACTAAACCAGTTACAGATCTCGAACTTATTAGATCTACTATTTCTTTAATCCTCTTATATGCTTTTTCCATGTCGTGCTTAGGCTCTGTGTAGTATATGTCTAGAAATACGGTATTCCATCCATCTGGACTACGCCATAATTTTCCTCGATATGGATTCTCTACGCCTAGCATATTCGCATTACAGTATCCTCTCATAAGATAGCACGAAAGCACTCTACTACCATCTGGAGCTTCATATATGAACTCTATCTCCATGCCATCGAATTCATCTCCTACTCCTCTCATGAAGATGAAATTATCGATACCAAATCCCCTCAGAATCTGTGGCAATTGACTTGTATGTCCAAAGGTATCAGGAAGGTATCCTACTTTCATAACTTTACCATAGGATTTGGCTATTCTATGTCCTATCAGTAGATTCCTTACTAGACTTTCTGGACTTACTATAGATTCATCGGACTGCGTGTACCAAGGTCCTATTAGAAGTCTTCCTTCAGTTACAAGCTTTCTCACCAATTCCTCTTTTTCAGGCCTCAACTCAAGGTAGTCCTCTATAACAGAAGTTTGTCCGTCCAAGGTGAAGTATTTGAATTTAGGATTGCTTAGTAGTAGATCTATCACTTTATCTATTACTCTTAAGAGGCGTAATCTATATTCTTGAAAGGTTAGGTACCATTCTCTATCCCAGTGGGTGTGGGATACTACTATACATCTTACTTTTCTCATCAAGCACTAATAGTCCTACTACTTATATACTCTTATGAGAATGGGAGTTTGACTTCATCTGGAATATATCATGAGTTTTAGAATGCTTTTTAGATCTCTAATCTCTATGGATTCTAAGCCCATGAGTCTCGTAAGAAGATCTGGTTTAGCCTCTTCTCCAAGAACTGCTATGGTCTTTCCTCCAAGTAGAAGAGATATTGTGTAGCCTCTCTCCTTTAATATATTAGCAATTTTCCTGAACCCTAAAGGATACCATGATATCTTCTTAGTCTCTCTTCTTGTCCTTATGGTCTTAAGTAAGGATGCTATTGCATTTGGATCTCTAAGATCTAAAAGTAGGCTATTCTCTTTAAACATCAGTACTGTTATGCTTTTACCTCTAATTTCTAGAGAGAATTTCCCTCCTTTAATCATCTTAAGAAAATTTAGCAAAAAAGAGTAGAAATTTGAGGACATTATCTTTTACTCCTTGCTCTCTCTAACATATGTGACGTCTAATCTTATTTTTCCACTAATTTTAATGGACCTTCCTGCTATATTCAAAGTCAAATCCTCCAGGGACAGCACTATATCTGATCCTCTACCAGCAAGCCTTTCAATTATAGTAGATATCGCCTCAGCTATTTCTGTGGGCTTCAACGACATTTCCTCACCCATTAATATTTGGATATCATTTATTAAAAACCTTCATTTAGATCTACATAGCACTTCTACTTTATCGACATATCCAACTATTACGATATCCGCTAGTTCCACAAAGAGTCCATGCTCTATTATTCCTGGAATGCTCTTGAGTAGTAGATCTAAATTCTTAACGTTCTCTATTGGACCAGTGTACAGATCTAGAATCACACCACCTACATCAGACATTACTGGACCACACCTTCCTTTAGCGGCCATTCTATACTCCACTTTATAACCCAAGTCTTTCAAATATCTGACCACCATGTTTGTTGCTCTAGGTAGTACGTCTAGGGGTACCGGAGCTCTCTCACCTAACTTTCTTACAATTTTTCTACTATCTACTATAAATACCCTCTTTTTCGAGTAGAACGTAAGCATCTTCTCAGTGGTTAATGCTGCTCCACCACCTTTAATCATGTTGAGTTCAGGATCTACTTCATCAGCTCCATCGATATATACATCAATAGTACTCACGTTCATGGGATCTAGTACTCTAAATCCCAACTCTGTGAGTTTAAGTACTGTATCAAAAGATGAGGCTATGTAGAGCTTCTCTTTAAACGCTTCTAGTTTTGATATTGCTTCTATAAACTTCTCTACAGTAGAGCCCGTACCGATTCCAATAATATTACACTTCTCCGCATGTTCTATAGCCTTCTTAGCAGCATTGAGCTTGGCTATATCAATAGCTGTAGACTTCATACGAACACCTTTTCTCTTTTAAGATTTAAACTTTAAAAATACTGATGCACTTCAAGTTCTTTCTAATCAGCGATATATCTTTAAGTACTATAGTGTTTCTTTGAGTATGAGTATAAAAATAGATCCAGAAGTAATAGATGAGGTAAAGAGAATATTCAATGGGTTAAAGAGACCTGTAACTCTACATTTCTTCAAGACTAGTATTAGAGAGTGTAAGTACTGTGAGGATGTTGAATATATAGTTGATACTATTTCAAACCTTTCCCCCCTCATAAGTACCATTAAACACGAGGAAAGGAAAGAGGAGGATAAAAGATTTAACATCAACATGTATCCAGCTATAGTGGTTCATAGTGAAGAAGAATACAATATAAGGTTCTTTGGAATACCGGCTGGAGAAGAATTCGGAGTACTTGTGAACACGATATTAGCTGCATCTACTGGTAATATATATCTTAACAAGAGTACTATAGAAGAGATTAAGAGGATAGAGGAAAATGTACATATTCGGGTATTTGTAACTCCAGCATGTCCCTACTGTCCTCATATGGCTTGGAAAGCATGTATGTTTGCCCTTGCCAATAGGAGGATAACTACAGATGTTATTGAGGCATCTGAATTTCCAGAACTAGTTGAAAAGTACAATATATTTGCAGTACCTAAGGTAGTGATTAATGATAAAGTGGAATTCGAAGGTCTAGTTCCAGAGAGGATATTCCTAAAGAGATTATTGAGAGCTATAAGAAAATCCTCTACTACATAGTCGATTTACTCTTTAACTTTTCTCCTCCTTCCTTTAACTTTACTGGAATTCGTATTCTCTCCTTACCCATGTAGAGAGCTATAACAATTGAAATCAGTAGTAGAAATGAGAGAACTGTAGTTACATTTGATAAGTAGGAGTACCTACTTCCCAGCTCTTTGTAGGTATCAAATAATTCTCCATACCTCTTAGATAGTTCCTCATATTTAGATTTATAGTCCATGTATAGATCATAGATTTCTTTATACTCTTTACCTAGCTTAGAATAGTCCTCCTCTAGGGCTCTGTAATTTTCACATAGCTTCTCATAGACTCCTCTAAGCTTTTCCAATTCAGCCAATTTATCCTCATATTTCTTTAATAATTCCTTATATTCATCTAAAATGTTCTCAAAATACTGTTTTAGATCATTATATGCTCTGTTTAACTCACTGTAGTTACCAGAGAGGGTATAGTAATTTAATTTTACCTCCTCTAGTTCCTCTCTAATTTTAATTAACTCCTCCTCCTTAGTCTCTAGTTCCTCTTTCAGATTTTTAAGCTCGGAGGATAGATTTGCTATTCTATCTGTTAGCTCCTCGTAGCTTTCAGTCCTTACTGGTAGTATACCTCCATTGTACTCAAGAGTATACGTTTTAGAATTAACATTATACTTCAAATGAATCTTAAGTATAAGTAGTGGTTCAGGTGGAGGAGTTATTGAAATAGTGGTTGTAAAAGTCTTTCCTATACTCCATCCACTATTTACATAGGTATTTTCTATGATCGTTTGTTCGTGCAGAAGCCTGCAACTAGAGTCATATACAATCCATAGACTTACCTTTAGCTCTTGGATAGTCATATTTACGAGCACTGTAAAGTCTACAGTCACAGTATAGGATTCATCAAGTATAGCCTCATCATCATATATTAGTGTAAGTTCGTAGTGGTTAGTGTTCCATTTTGAATAGAGAGGCCTAGTCTCAACCATATGGAAGGATAATGCTAATGTCAGTAATATTATCAATGATAATGCTAAAGATTTCATATTTTTAACTACTCCCTAAGCACTAATAAAGTTAAGTATACTAAGGTAACACATTGGAATCTAAGGGACTTCTTCCGAACCAATAATCACCATTGGTTCAGGAGATATGTACTTACAGGTCTTTATTGGAAGGTTAGATATTGAAAAGTCCTTCCAAGTAGAATCTGAGGGTGACTTGAACTGGAGTGATTGCCCTCCATCACAACATCCCTCGAAGGCTAGGATTTCAATTGTATGCCACCCCTTTTCGAGGTATGCTGAAAAGTATATGATATCAGGATCGTTCCAATTATAGCTCCACCAACGATCATTATACGTCTGTTCTTTAACATTTCCATCTACGAACTCAGAAGATGCTAGACCAGCATCTGGACCATATCTAAAGTTCCATACTCCCTCCTCATTAGCATAGAATATACACCACCACCTAAATGCTATATCTGTTTTAACACCACCTATTGTACCATGGTTACTAACCTTATCGAATGACTCTATTATCCTCCAGCCGTAGCCATTCTCATCTTTCGCTCGTTCCCAGTAGAGTTTCTGTTGATCTAAATTCTTAGGATCTCCCAGAATGTTATGCTTAGTATGCATAAGAATACCATCGTCAAATGTCGAATCTACACTAGATAATGAGCTTGCTGAGGGGTTGCCGTAGTACATGTATATTTTTACTTGACCATTAGCTGGTATCTCTGGTATTTTAATCCATAATATAGAATCTCCTCCTTGAACCCATTTCTCAATCCAGTATGGGAGAGGGGTTATTCCATCATCACTAGTGAAACGGATATCACCTCCATCTCCCCTGGCTTTAGTATAATCGAAATTGTCAGGAGTCAATACCATCCTAATCTGATAGCCTAACAGATCATTTCCACTCATCTCGATTATAATTATTCCTCTCCTATACTTCCATCCCTGAAGCCAGTCCTGTGGACTCTCAACACCTGTAGATTCGTAGTAATTGAATTGAAAATATGATGAAACGCCTGTAATACTGCCTATTCTTATTGCGTAGCTTCCAGTTTCCAAACTCTCAGGTAATGAGACCACTACTTCTTCAACATCACCTGGAGCTATCTCTACCACTTCCCCCTTTACATCAAGGGCGTGTAGTACAACTCCATGTTTCTCTATAAAGACTTTATCGATCCTCGCTCTCGTATTTCCAATGTTTCGGGTGTAGATTATCAGCTGTGACTCTTGAACTTTTACGCCCTCTATCTTTATCCTACCCTTGAGTGAGCTAGATGCACCTTCTGATGATGTCATTTCTCCCATATAAGACGTGATCATTAAGTACAGTATTATGGAGGATACTACTGAAATAATGATCAGAAGCATTACTGCTAATATAGCTGAAATCGCTTTTCTTGAGATCACAAATGTCATCCAATAATATTCCCATTATGGTATATTATAAACTTATTTCTTCTTTATTTAATAGTGTATGTCTATTCTCTGCGAGTTAGATGTGTACTCAATTGTCTTAAGTATTCTTGTCAAGTATAATAGCCTGTTTCCGAACGTCGAGTAAAAATCCATTAATATTCGCTTCGTATACTATACTGTGGAATGATGATACTGACCTGCACAGAGCGATGACGATATCTACCTCCTCTGACCATATATTTTAATAGAAGGTGAAAAAGGAACTATAGTGGTGTCAAGTTTTTGACTGTAGTTTCATCTAATCTCCTTACTACTTCTATTAGTAGTCTAACTGCATTTTCTAGATCTTTTAAGTGAATCACTCCTACATGTGAATGTATATATCTAGTCGGTACTCCTATTACTATACTAGGTCTACCTGTCCTATAGAGGTGAAATCGTCCAGCGTCTGTTCCTCCTTTGGGAACTATGGAGAGCTGATATGGTATGTTACTCTCTTCAGCTACATCGATTACAAACTCTTTAAACTTCTGACTCGGTATCATAGAGGAATCATATGTAAGTATAGTTGGTCCCTTACCAAGTACTGCTGGAGCCTCATGAGGCTCTACACCGGGAACTCTAGCTATATCTACCTCAGCTATTATTGCCACATCAGGTTCAGCTACGTAGGATACTGTCTGGGCACCCCTTCCTCCTACTTCCTCTTGAACTGTTGCTATCGACATGAGTACATTAGGATGCTCTAGATTATTCTCATACAGTGTTCTTAGCGTCTCCACTGCCATAAATACTCCTATTCTATCATCAAAGGCCTTTCCAAATATGGTAGTTCCTATGGATGATATCGTGAAGGGAGACCAGGGTACTATAGGATCTCCTATTCGTATTCCCAACTTTTCAATATCTTCTCTACTAGTAGCCCCTACGTCTATGAACATAGACTCTATCTTAACCACTTTATCTCTCTCCTCTGGCTTTAGTACATGAGGAGGTTTACTAGCTATAACTCCATGTACTGTTCCTTTCCTTGTCTTAATTAGAACTCTCTGTCCTAGTAGTACCTGACTCCACCATCCGCCGAGTGGAATGAACTTTACATATCCCTCTTTAGTTATCCCAGACACTATGAAACCAACCTCATCGCTATGTCCGGCTATTGCAACTCTAGGTCTACTGCTAGTTCCTTTCTTTACCATCACAAGAGAGCCTAAGTTATCCATTTCCATATAGTCAGTATACCTTGAAGCGTACTCCTTTACCAATTTCAGTACTTCAAACTCAAAGCCTGGTGGTCCAAAGGCTTCAGAGAGTTTTTTTAAGAGTTCTAGCTCTCTTTCACCTATATTGTACATGTAAACCACCAGCTTAAGATTTAAGCGATTTTTGGAAATTTATACTTATCCCTCAAGAGGTAAGATAAGTGTTTAACTAGTAACTATATAGGCATGAAGAATTCCTCGACACCCGTTATAATATATTCTTTGATATTTATTCCTTTGAATCTATTGAGTGCAAATAGTACGAGGTCTAGTTCATCCATATGCATATTTGGACTTATAAGTGCTCTAAGTTCAGATTTACTAATTCTCCGTCGCTCAATTAATACTCTAATAGTATCTCTGATTAGTTTTTTAAGTCTCAGAAATGTATTGTTCAAAAGGGCAACCCTGGAATACTCATCTATAAGGGAAAGAGAGGATTTTATCACCTTTATTAAATACTTAAGTGCCTTTTTCTCATCTTTTCTTGCATTATATGGCTCTCCAACTTTAAGAATTAATGTATTACTAGGTACCAGGGCATATGAAACTCTCGGGACACCGATAATAGTAGCCATTCCTCTATGGCTACGTAGTATAGCTAACGCCTCATTAGGTTCTTCTACCCAGGCTGTTAAGATTTTCACTGGCCTCACGATTTCTCCAATCTTTGCAAGAAGACCTCTAGTAAGAGAATCCGAGTGAGAGAGAAGAAGAACTTTTTCTTCAGAGGCTATAGCTGTCAGGAGAATAGCAAGACCCTCAACACCTATTAAGGAGACTACATCCTGAAGTGGCATAGGTTTTATCTTAAGCGGACTTACTACTTTAACCACTGAAGTCCCTCTAACAGTA
>CAZFTG010000003.1:0-24332 GCA_964522205.1 uncultured Thermoproteales archaeon | reverse complement strand
GTAGGGGATGTATTAGGACAAGTGTTATAGCAGTAGTCATTAGTATGACACCATACGAAACGTAAGTGTATCGTTTTGCTATTACTGGCTCACGAGATCTCTTCAATCTCTCAGCAAGGGTTAAAAGACTATAACAACTTATGTAGCCTATTGGAGCGAGAACTAATACAGCCATGTATAGAAATATTCTACCATGGGGCACTCTCATTATAGTTGAATTAGCAAAGGGAATACTCATAGAGGAGATGATGAAGGAAAAAGGAGCGAGGCATATCAATACTTTGCCTAATCTATCTATAATACCTTTCTTTACAAGGCTCGTATAAAGATAGATGCACGTATAAAATCCCGTAGCTAGGGAAATACTGATCATGCTCGTAGCGTTATCTACTATTGTAGACCAAGGAGCCTCAGGCCAGAGGTCTCTAGCCACTATATGTCCCATGGTATGTGTTAGATCTCCGCATCCTATCATCAATAAACCGGCACCGAAGAGAGTTATCTTCCCATCCTTAAGCCTCTTGGCAGCTCGTAGGGATAGTATTCCCATTGTAATCATTATAAGCTCGTATAGAAGACCGAAAACTCTAAGCGCTATTGTAGTGATCAGTACTACTTCTACCATATTCTATCTACTAAATAGAGAGTCTCTTTTAATTTAAATTTTATGGATACATTTTGTAGAGTTTTCTAGATTATTAGAGGTAAAAGAGCCTTCTACGCTATGATGAGTTAGAATTCTACAAAACTAGAGAGTTAGGCAACCCTACCTTCAGGTAGTATGTTTTTAAGGCTAATCACTATGAGGGTTCCTAAGATGTTTATAGATATAAATTCTCCTAGGAATATTAAAGCCCAATTTATCCATAGGGGTAGTTCTAAACCCGCAACTGTCCGTAGGATAAAGGTTAGGTATGTACCAACTATCAACGTTATAGTAAGATTGGCTAACAGACCTGCTATAATTAATCTCTTTAACCCTCCTCTCCTAGCTATTACGTACACTATATATGAGGAGATAAAATTAGCCAAGCTACCTAGTATACAGTCTATTAGGGTGAATTGTAGTAATCCCCAGGGAGAGGCTATCCAGTTGGCGAGAAAGCATCCAATAGTAACTCCCACTATCACAGGAGTTCCATAGATCGATGAGAGTAGTATTAACGCATCTGCAACTCTAACCTGTACTATGTAGAAGCTTATCATGGGTAATAGGACTACTAATAATGTGTACATCGATCCGACTATAACCGTCAATGCCAATTCCCTACTCCTAAACACCTTCTGCACTAGTAGATTATTTAGTTAAAAGTAAAAAAGATATCTGCGGGGGGTACTTGTAGTCTAGATATGAGTGGAACCAGCTTTAGTGATTTGATTAAGCTATGTAAAATGCTAGAGAGCACCAGTAGTAGAGTGGATAAGGTGGTACTATTAGCAGAATTTTTAGATAGACTTGATGGGGATGATATAGTCCCTGCAGTTAGAATAATTTCAGGAGAAATACTACCTGAATACTCAGGTAAATCCTTAGATATAGGTATAGCTCTAGTAGAAAGGGCTTTAAAAGCACTATCTAACCAGAACTTATTCTTAGAACGAAAGCCCATGACGATAATGGAAGTATACGAGCTACTAGTTAAAATAGCTGAAGCCGAAGGTGAAGGAGCTAGAAAGAGAAAGGAGAAGGCATTAATAGCACTTTTAGCTAGACTTTCAGAGAATGAAAGAGAGTATCTTATAAGATCTATATTCGGGGAAATGAGAATTGGCGTGAGCATTGGACTCTTACTGGAGGCTATAGCTAAGATGGTAGGTACCTCTATCGACTGTATTAAAAGAGCCTATATGTTCACACCTGATATAGGAGATCTTATTCTCATCGCAAAACTCAAAGGAGCAAGCGGACTAAAAAATGCAACCTTATCTCTATTCAAGCCCATAAGACCCATGCTAGCTGAAATGTGCTACAGTATTAGGGACAGCTTGAGAGAATTAGGTGGTAGGGTTGCATTTGAATATAAGTATGATGGAATTAGGATACAAGTCCATAGGAAGGGGAGGAAGGTCAGGATCTATACTAGGAGACTCTCCGATGTCACTGAGAAGATCCCAGAGCTTACTGAATTAGTATTGAAGAAGACTAGAGGGGAGGAGGTAATCTTAGATGGAGAGCTAATTGGATATATTGATAAAAACCCTGTTCGCTTTCAAGATCTAATGAGAAGATTTAGAAAGAAAAACATTTCTAGAGATCTAAGATCTATAGAATTAGTGCCCTACTTCTTCGATATACTTTACTACAATGGCAGAGTACTAGTGGACACTCCATATGAAGAGAGGTGGAACATACTTAGGAGCGTTGTAGATGAAGATCTATTAGCGACTAGAATTGTCACAGGAAGTGTTAAAATAGCGAGAGATTTCCTAGAGCAAGCTGAGAGAGAAGGGCATGAAGGAATCATGGCTAAACGATTAGATAGCACCTACACTCCAGGAGTGAGAGCTAAGACTTGGCTAAAGATAAAGAAGGCGGTAACCTTAGATGTGGTTATAATAGGAGCGGAGTGGGGTCATGGTAGAAGAAGAAAGTGGTTGAGTAATTATTATTTAGCTGTGCGTGATGAGAATAGTGGTAGGTTTCTAGCTGTTGGGAAAACCTTTAAGGGTCTAACTGATGAGGAATTTGAGGAGATGACAAAGAGATTATTGAGACTTAAAATCAGGGAGTCTAAACGTGTGGTATGGGTTAAACCGAAAATAGTAGTGGAAGTAGCCTTTAATGAGATTCAAAGAAGTCCTAAGTATAGATCTGGTTATGCACTCAGGTTTGCTAGAATAGTACGAATAAGATACGATAAATCGCCAAACGAGATAGTTACACTATCAGAATTAAGCAGGATATACGAAGAACAATTTAAGAGAAAGGCTAGATTAATTAAATGAGATGGCGCCCGTAATAGTAGATCTAGATTATAATCCTAAAGATGATATTGTATTACTGCTTAGGCTGAAAGCAAAGAAGAGAACTAATGTAATAGAGAGTACAGCTGAAGTCCTCACGAATGCCATCAATGTACTATGTGAACTTAGCTATGTAAAGATCTTTGAAGTCCATGGATATAGTGTTAAAGTAGCTGTCGAATCAGTAATCATAGAGAATTCTAACATAGCTAAGTTAATAAGTCTATTGAATAGGATAGTAACTACTATAGTAGATTCTGTAACGCGTGTAAGAATTGAGGATGTGTACATACCTACTTCTAAACTAGAGCACTTTAAAGGTCCATCTTATGGTATAAGCGGTATTAGGGAAATATTGAACACATTTGACAGCCCACTAATTGCACTTAAAGCTTATACTCCACAAATAGATCTAAACCTAGTAGATATACTGATAGAGGATCCCTTTATGTCCCCTCTTCTTATAAGGAGTATATATGAGAATTTTAAGAAGATACCGTCAAAACCCCTCTGCATATCTGGTTTGAATAGCTCATGGAATAAAATACAACAATCCATAGAAAATCTTCATGAACTTGGGATTAAAGGTATAGCTGTGGATATAACAAGTATAGGTTGGAGAATGTTGAATGAGCTTAGAGAGCTTACTGAGAAATACGGAATGTTACTCTATGCCTATGGAACTCATTGGATGAAGAATGGAATATCAAAGAAAGTCTACACTTACTTACTACGCCTTATAGGATTTGATCTAATCGATATAGGGAACTTAAGAACACTTAGAGTGTCGGAGCTGTCTCGATTAAAGTATGTAGCTGACATATGTAGAAGAACAGAGTTAAGAGAGAAACCCTCCTCTAGGATGTTATTAAAAGAATTTCCGAATTTAAGACCTACAATGCCTATGGTGAACTGTAAGCTAGACTTAGAGCTCATATCTAAAATTCTTAGAATTCTAGGTCATGATATAGTACTAATCTTAGATGAAGCGTCTACTCTTTCAAGTGAAATTAACGAGAAGATTAAAACCATAAGATCAGTAGTAAACTCTCATTCTCATAGATAGCGATTACTCTTTAGGCTCATTCTCAGGATTACTAATCTATACCACTTAGACAAGTCTTTATAGAGAGGAAAGGGTAGAGATAACTGATGTATAGGTTATACTGTAGCAAATGTAATGAAGAAATCGACCCATTAGAACCCGTTTGGAGATGTCATTGTAAGGGTATCCTGGATATAGAGATTAACTTGGATAAGATAAAAGTCAATAAGAGAACTTTTGAAAAGAGAGTATATTCCATGTGGAGATATTTAGAACTACTCCCAATAGTGGATAAGAGCTATATAGTCACTCTTGGAGAGGGGTGGACACCATTAATTACCGATAAAAAGAATAAGAGAGTATACTTAAAGTTAGATTACCTCAATCCTACAGGGTCTTTTAAGGATAGGGGGGCATCAGTTCTAATATCACATGTAAAGTATATAGGAATAAATAATGTAGTTGAAGATTCCTCAGGTAATGCAGGAGCTTCCATAGCTGCCTACTCTAGTCTAGCTGGTATAAAGGCAAAGATATTTGTTCCAAAAGATGCCCCTAGAGGGAAAGTACTTCAGATCAGGTCATATGGAGCTGAAGTTATCGAAGTACCTGGTGACAGAGAAGATGTAAATAGAGAGGCTCTGAAGAGTTGTGTGAATGCCCTTTATGTGGGTCACCTATGGAATCCATTCTTTATAGAGGGAATTAAAACTATGGCATTTGAATATAGTGAACAGAGAGCATGGTCGGCACCGGATTCTGTAATAGTCCCTGTTGGTAGTGGTGGACTACTTATAGGTCTATACAGGGGATTTAGAGACCTATATCTTCTCGGTTTTATAGATAATACTCCTAGAATGTATGGTGTACAGGCTGTAGGATGTTCACCAATATACGATCTTTTCCATGGAAAACAGAGAAAAATAACCTCTCCTATACTCGCTGATGGAATAGCTGTACCGGATCCACCACGTAAGTTTCAAGTCATCGAAATAGTTTCAAAGACCAAAGGAAATATAGTGTTAGTAGATAATGATGAGATAATCAGAGCTTGGAGAGAACTATGCAAGATAGGGCTTCTGGTAGAGCCAACTTCGGCTACTTCCTATGCTGCATATAGGAAGCTTGTAGAAGAGGGCACTCTAGATCCCTCTGAAGATATATTAATACCACTTACTGGAACAGGTCTAAAGACACTTGACAAACTAAACAATATTATTAAGGATCTAAAGAATTTGAAGAGATCTTAATATATTTACTTGTAGGGAAGGTTAATAAGAGAAATATTTTTCTTCATCAAAACTAGAGTACTATAGCCAAGTGCTTCTACCTTTCCACCTATGTCCTGTTATTGCTATCCTATGACCACAATATTCACATTTATTTTCATTATCGAGTCTCCAGCTTAATATCTCAAAGCCTATTCTCCTTATCACAGATTTGCCACATGAAGGACAATAGGTATTCTCACCTTTATGACCTGGTAGATTTCCTACATATGCATAGAGTATACCTTCTTCCTTGGCTACCTTCCATAGTTTCTCCAATGTCTCTATTGGTGTTGGAATTTTATCCATGAACTTGTAGTGTGGAAAGAACCTACTTATGTGAAGGGGAGTTTCAGCACCTAGTGTATCTAAATGCCATCTAACCATTCGCCTGAACTCATCTACTGAATCATTTAGCCCGGGTATTACTAGGTATGTTGTCTCTACGTGGACTCCTTTAGCCTTAAGCTCCTCGGTAGCCTGCAGAACTCCTTCAAGCTTACCTCTTACGTATTTGAGGTAGGTATTTGGATTAAAGGCTTTTATATCAACATTAACAGCATCAATGTAGGGTATTAGCTCATCGAGAGGATCTAAGTTTATATGCCCATTCGTTATTAATACTACCTTAATCCCATCTTTTTTGATGAGCTTAACAACGTCTAGTACGTATTCATACCATATTATTGGTTCATTATATGTAAAGGCCAGAAAGGGAACCTTATATTTATTGATGAGATCTCTCAAGCTCTCTGGGGGAATGTAATCATGGTAGTATACATCTTCAGGCTTAGCTTGTGATATACTCCAATTTTGACACCAGGGACACTTAAAGTTACAACCTACTGTACTTATGCTAATTATAGGAGCTCCAGGGTAGAAGTGGAAGAGCGGCTTTTTCTCTATAGGATCTATTGCGAATGACGATACAAGTGCGTAGTTGAGGGTGTATAACTTCCCTCCTATGTTCTCTCTAACCCCACAGAGACCCCTATGTCCTTCCAGAATGGTACACATGTGAGGACATAGTTTACACTGAACTCTCCTATCTCCTACAACATCATAGTACATTGCTTCTTTAGTATACTTTCTCATTTGGAATATACCACCTTAATCATATATATAAGCCTGCCACTATTAATTAGTTCTTCGACACATGAAGACTACTACGAGATTTTACTACTATGCCTCTCACTAGACTCCTAGAGCATCCTTCTGACACTCCTTCTAGTACCTTTTTAGCACTCTTACTATGTGCCCTATATGGCATATTTCTAATCATTATAATATTACCCCTATATCCTGGTTACTAGTACTTGCTAAAGATTTAGGATTTCCTAGTATTTTCGCCCTTTAGAGGTTAAGTATAAAAGCACGAGTCCTCCTCTAAACTGGTAATCTATATGATGTTAGGATTTCTAACTGGAGGACAGTTGGGGGATCTAGATAAGAGTCTCAAGTGGGCTGAAGAACATGGGTTCAGTTCGATCTCTATAACAGTACCTGTAGGTAGTAGGTTCCTCGATCTAAGAGATATCATAGAAAATCCCTCTAAGTACTTGGACATAATGTCTAGGTATAAAGTTAAGATATCAGCTATAGGCTTCTACGGTAATCCTATAGATGCCAATAGTAGTAGGAGGAGAGAACATAGTAAACACATGATGAACATAGTGAGAGCTGCACATAAACTAGAGCTCCCAGTAGTAACCGGATGGATTGGCAAGTACCCTGGTACGGTAGATGATAATATTAGAGAGATGAGAAAAGTATGGCCTGATATTATAAAACTTGCTGAGGACTATGGAATAAAGATAGCTATAGAGAACTGTCCGGGAAACATAATGTATAGACCAGATATCTGGAGAAGGGTTTTCGAGGAATTCAATACAGAAATACTAGGATTGGAGTTCGATCCCAGCCATCTAATCTGCCAATTGATAGATGTTATAGGTATAGCTGATGAATTCGGTGATAAGATATATCATATCCACGCTAAAGATGCTGAGATAGATTGGAGGAGAGTAAGTGATCTTGGCATTACCGTAGGAGGATGGTGCCCTCATAGACTCCCAGGATTTGGTGAACTGGATTGGGCAGCCTTCTTTTCCGTACTTAAGAAGCACAAGTACGACTATGCTGTGAGTATAGAACACGAAGATCCCTACTTTGAATATGAAGAAGGCTTAATAATTGCTAAGAAGTTTCTAGAGAGATTTATAGTATAAATCTTTTTAACTAGTCACCTTTTTCACACTTGGAAATAGTATGCCTACTATAAACGAACTTAGGTATAATCCATTATTAGGTCGCTGGATCATTATAGCTGCTGAAAGAGAGAGGCGGCCCTGGAGACCAAATACTTGTCCCTTTTGTCCTGGATCAGAGGAAATAGGTCACGAGGTGGATGTCGTGACTCTACCAAATAAGTACCCGGCATTAACTATTAATCCAAAGACCTCTAGAAAGAGCACGGATATTCTTAGAGTAAAAGAAGGATATGGATATTGTAAGGTAGTAGTAGAGACCTCGCTTCATGAGGGGGATTTATGCGATATAGGTCTTGATAATGTTATAAAATATCTAAAAGAGCTCATAAGGCAACATAAAGAGATCAGTTCAGATCCTAAGATAAAATACATATTCCCCTTCAGAAACAAGGGATCTGAGATTGGAGTATCCCTACATCATCCTCATTCGCAAATCTATGCATTTCCCTTCATACCGCTTCGTATAGAAAGGGAGATAGAGTGCATGAGAAACTTCTGGAAGGAGAGGAAAAGATGCTTATTATGTCATATTATCGACCTAGAGTTAAAGCTCGATGAAAGAGTGATATATCATGGAGATAACTTTATCGCTTTAGTACCATTCTATGCTGAATGGCCTTATGAAGTCCACATATATCCGAAAAGGCATGTAAAATACCTGGTAGAGCTGAGAGAGGATGAAATAAGAGAGCTATCAAAATTGTTGCAATTAGTAACAAGAGCTTACAATAAACTATTCGATAGACCATTCCCCTACATACTATCCTATCATCAAGCTCCAGTCAACTCAGGTGACTATCCATTCTACCATATGCACCTTGAATTCTATCCTCCCCTGAGGAGTAGAGATAAACTTAAGTATACAGCTGGAGTGGAGCGCGGTACATGGACATTCACCTATGATGGGCTTCCTGAGGAAAGGGCATTGGAGCTTAAGAGAGTTATTGAAGAGGAGAAGTAAATGATTTTACCACGCAATGTAGTAGATGTCAAAGAACTGAGAGAAAGAAGGTATATATTTAAAGATAGAGTAGATGCTGGAAGGAGATTAGCTGAGAAGGTGTATGAACTTATAGAAAAAGTGGATTTAGTATACGCAATACCTCGTGGAGGAGTACCCATAGGAATAGAGGTGGCTAAACGCCTAAATACTAAAATGGACCTTCTCCTCTGCAGAAAATTAGTACTCCCCTTCAATAGAGAAGCTGGTTTTGGTGCTATCGACCCTGATGGAGAGGTCTATCTTAATAGGGAACTAATAGACTTTCTACGACTAGATAGTAGTGTTATAGAAATAGCTAAGAAAGAGACACTAAAAGAGCTAAATTATCTGAATAAAATGTTCAGAAAGGGGAGAGACTACGATGTACTAAAGGACTCCGTGGTGATCATTGTAGATGATGGTTTAGCCTCCGGCTATACTATGACATCAGCTGTAGAATTTCTTAGGAGAAAAGAAGTTGAAAAAGTGATAGTCGCTTCTCCAACAGCCTCTTTAAATGCTGTAGAATTACTATCAACAGTAGCTGACCTATTAATCATTCTGAATATAAGGAGTGACCTCATTTATGCAGTAGCTGATGCCTATATTAACTGGCACGACCTGACAAATCTAGATGTGATCAATTACTTGAAGAGAAATAAAGGCCTGTTATCATTTGAGCTATAGATATTGTACTCGCATGCAATGTCACTTCCATCCTAACACTATTCTAACTATCCAGGGTGTTATTAACACCTCTATAGTAGCCGCTATTAATAGTGGTATGACTAGTCCTATGGCTATGAGTATAGTCTCTTTGATTCCTGCTTCCAATTCATCTCTCCTAAAGAGGAGAAAATAGCCGAGTCTAAGGCCAGAGGCTATAGCGATTATAAATGCGGGGAGTTCAATACATCCATGCGGCATTATGAGCATTATGAATTCAGGTAAATCTACTCTAGATTTTGCGAGTCCTATAAATAATCCATTAATGATGGTAGCTACTATAGGAACTGCAAAAAAGAGACCTCCTACCGCAGTAACTAGTGCTATTTTCCAGTTATTGAGTAATATTTCTAGTACTAGTGAAAGAGGTATGTATTTATACAATATAGGGCTCAGCCTACCATGCTTAAACAATCTACTTGTTAGTGGTGAGAGGTAGGTAGTACCTAATTGTATTCCATAAACGTATGAACATGTTAACAAGACTACTGAGATCAATATGAAGATTAGATTATAAGGATTTTCCAGGAATTCATATAGTTTTCTAACACCTCGTCTTATATTGTATAGGATTACTGAGATTATAGATCTCTGCTCTCTCCATAAGATTATATCATAGCCTATCGCTTGAATATAAACTCCTGTTATTGATAAATTGAATATCGGATTGATGAAATATGTGATTACAAAGGATATGAACTCACTTAATAGTACATGAACTGTACTCAAGACTTGCGAGATCCCTAAAGCTCCTAGACTTACTAATCCTATCATCAAGATATATGCAAATACCTGCTTTAAGCTAGCACTCGCGACTCTAAAGCTTCCACGAATCGCACTAAAACTTGAGGTTCCCTTCACGATAATCTCATGAGGGACAAATATCAAGAGCATATACAATATTAAGAGGATTATAAGGGATGTTAATATGATAAATAGAGAGGAAAGGATTGAAGTAGGTATTTTAAATATCATCATAACGGATGCAACTATTACTAATAATGGAATTGCTAGTATACCATATGCTAGCAATTGTCCTTTTAAGACTTTTGAAAAAGTTTTGAGATCAAAGAGCATATCTCCTATTCCAATTCTGAGTCCCTTGTACGCTTTTAGTGAGGATTTGATAAGAGATAGCCAGTATACTGAGATAGCAATTATGTACAACATAATATAAGCAATAGCTACTAGTACTGAGATTAAGGCGTTTTCTCTCATTAGTTTTAATACTTCAAAGATTGCTAGCTCAATAGATCCTTTACCTACATATATTCCTCTTCTTAATGTTTCATTTAGTATCCAGAGCATAAATATAACTACTATTGTATTTCCAATATACATTAGCGAATCCATGAATATCGTGGTTAATATTAATATTGGGTTATAAGTATACATATTATATGCATATGATAACAAATCTATAAAACCTATCATGCGCCGTCGTTTTAAAACAGTGTACTTACCTTCAGGGATAGTGCTATATTCTCCTCTGTAATCTCTTCCACATATCTTCTTGTACAGTATGAGTATAGCTTCTTCTCTAGTAAATCCTTTCCTTTCTAATTCTCTTATCTTGCGCTCGAGTAGTAATCCTGGATATGAACTCCACATTGAGTAGTATCTTTCAAGTCTCTCGTATATTTTCTCTATATCTATTCCATCATTAGTGTTCATATCAGAAGTTATTAGTGTCTTCATTATAAAAGATTCTCTACTGTATGGTACTAGCTTTTATTTCATTATCTTCTTTAGAGTCTCTAGAGTTTCATTGAGGTATATCCATTCTAGAGGCGAGAGCTTCCTACTGAAGTAGGGGTTTATGTTATCTGCTAGTTTCAATAGACATTTGTATACTAGGTAAGAGCTAGATTTATCACTTAGTGATAGTTTTAACTTAGTCAAGTCCTTAATGACCTCTTTGCCCTTCATTACTACGACCTCATTTAATAGGATGTATTCATCTTCTATCCTCTTAACTAGATCTTCAGCGAATTTTCTGCCTCTCTCGGTTAGGGTGTATAGTCTTATATCGCTGAAGTTAAGAACTTTTATCAATCCCATTTGTTGAAGTCTTAGGACACATTCTTCGACTTCCTTGCTATATGGGCCTACTGGTCCTAGTTCATACTTGAAACCCAGTAGATCGTAAATGAAGAAGATAGCCTGAATATTAGTGTACCCCTTTATGGGCTTACAATTGTTCACATATAGGTACAATAGTATCCATACGTCCTTCTGAAGCTTCCTAACCCTCTTCAGCACTTTTATTCACCTGATGATGATAGTTTCTCGCCATTTAAATATAATACGTACTGCTAAGATCATGAGTGGTAGTAGAATGATCATTATTAGTAGGTATATATTAATGGGTAGTCCTATGAATATTATGTCGTTTAAGTGGATAGATAAAAACCTATCTTCACTCAGTATTATTACTCTAGTATGACCAAGTACTTCTATCGTATACGTACCTGGCTTAAGCCTATCAACTATTATCTCTCCATTCTTATTTAGAGGTAATCTCAAATCTATATCCTCTCCATACACTCTAACACCAACACCTTCAACGGGATTTCCTAAGGCGTCTTTAACCCTAATGATGATGGAATGTACATTTATACTCAGTTCATAAACATCTTGTTCCTTAGTAACAAAGACTATTCCTTCATAGAGACACTGGTTAGTTAGATTATTTAGAATTTTAATAGAATAAGTCCCTATAGGGATTTGCTTTATCAGTACCATCCCTCCTTCTACTGTATAATTATCCAGGAGATGTTCTTCTTTTAATAGGGATAATTTAAGCCCAGATAGGAGCTCCCCTTTCGAATTCCTTATGATCATTTTAAATGAGGTTACATTACATTTGAGAATTTTAGACGTTTCCCTCTTTTCTACGATACCTCTGCACACCTCTTCACCCATATATTCTACGGATATGAGTAGTTTAACAGGAGGGATATTTTTGAGAACGATTGCAGAGCCCCCCTGTAGATTATAAATGTACTCATTCAACTCTAGTGCATATACTTTTATCATAGCCTCCTTTAGGGGGTCTCCCTTACAATCTACGACCTCTATTCTTAGATTCCTTCCTCTACATGATATATTCATAAACTGCCCTCCCAATGAGGTCACTAACAATCTATCTACTTCAACTCCTTTCCATGAAATAGATATATTGAGATATGGTAATGTAGGTTTTGATAAATTAATTATATTACCGCTTCTAGCTACTGCTCCTGAGGGAAGATAGAGATAGGAGACAAAATCATCAGCATACGGTAATGATATATTGAGTACTACTTTTTCAAACCTAGGTATTATCCTGAGCGATGCGGTATATTCATTCAGCCTGGGCCTTAAGCTTAATATCGCACTCCCATTTATATAATGACCTGTTATAGGGTCAAAGCATTCTAATTCCCTATTGGTGATGACTAGATGAGGAGGAGTCAATATCCTTAACCACGTACCTCTGGGTACCCTTAACATAACTTCATCCTTACTCCATTCGATTGGTATAGTGAGGAGAGTAAGGGGTCTTATCCTAACCGTGAAGAGAAGAGTATCATCTCCTAGATTCATTACGGTAAGCTCATTAGAGAATACCAGTACACTCATGTTCATAATCACTACATTTCCCATAGCGGGTATTGTATTGAAAGTTAATATCGAGTATTGTTCACTTATGGTGAAATCTCTAGGTCTCTCTCCCATAACCACTATGTCTGCCCTCAGAGCATACAGCTTCTCTCCAGTAATCTCCGGTGTGATAGAGATCTTTTCGTAAGGTTTAAGAGTCCCGCTTTCCTCCTTAATAACATCTCCTATCACTATAGCATGTATAGGATTTAGTGGCATGCCTTTCTTAAGTAATACTTTATAAATTCCCCTCTCCTCCGGATAGAAGAATAAGTATTTTCTAGTAAACAGTATTAGATTATTCTGAGATATCCTTTTCGTAAGATCAACTCCAGAAGGGGATATTAGGCATGCTATCTCATATGGGGCTAACGAATCTATTAGTACAAGTACCCTACTGGCTTTATCCACTACCTTAAATTTTATGATAAGGTTTTCTGGAACTCTATATACGCTTTTTGAAATTATAGATCCACTGTGGTCCATATACAGTATTGTAGCATGTGCTATTACATTTACTTCATCACACCTAGTACTTCTTGGAAGTAGACATGTGGAGATCATTAATGCTACAATTACTGAAAATACTACCGTCCTTCTACTCATACTTTGTCACAAGTACCTAGTATAGTGTTCAATTAGGTTATCCTTGAAAACATATCATATAGTCCTACGGATATTCCTCGTATAGCCATCTCACAGTCTACTAACAGAGACCTGAGGTGGCCCTAAGGCACTACTTAATTGTGGAAAGCTTAAGTATACATTATCTATGAATACTCGATGGTCATGATAGACTGGTTAAATGATATAGTAGATAGACTAGTCTATAGGCATACAGTCAAAGAGGAGCCTATAGTATGTAATGGAGGACTCTCAGTTTCTGGACTTCAGCATGTTGGTAGACTTAGAGGAGAGGTCACATACGTAAATTCTGTAGTTAGAGAGCTTAAGAAGAGAGGAATTGAAACAGTACACACAATAGTTCTATATGTGCTTGATGCCTGGAAAGGAAAAGAGGCTCAGATTAAACAATTCAAGCATGATGGAGAGGAATTTAGGGGAAGACCTTTGGATGAAGTTCCAGATCCCTTTGAGTGTCATAATAATTGGGTAGAGCATTTTTGGGAGGATTTTGGAGGATACCTTGAAGAATTCGCTCCAGACGTTCAGATAGTAACTACGAGAGAACTATATAAAGAGAATGAAAGAATGAGAAAATTTGTATTGATGACTCTCACGACTAAACGTGAAGATGTTATAAGAACTATAAATAAGTATAGAAAAAGAAGACCATATCCAACAGATTTCATACCCTTCCAGCCTATATGCTCTAAGTGCAGAAGAATAGATTCTACTATTGCAGTAAAGTTGAATGAGACCAGTAAGACTATTGAATACGTATGTAGATACTGCGGTAATCGAGGGATTAGCTCCATAGAGGAGGGAAAACTCACATGGAGATTAGAATGGGTTGGAATATGGTATGCTCTAAACGTCTCATTCGAACCCTATGGTAAGGATCATGCTACTCCTGGAGGATCCAGAGATAGTTGTAACGATCTAGCTAAGAACGTATATGGTTTTAATCCTCCTGAGGGAATAGCATATGAATGGGTAGGATATAAAGTCGGCAATATTGATATGGGAGATATGGGGTCAAGTGATTTCATAGGGTTCACTCCTAAAGAGTGGTTAGAAGTAGCTGAACCAGAAGTACTAAAGTATCTCTACCTCTCTACCGATCCCATGAAGAGAATAGTACTTAGTATGCAAGAGATCCCTAGATATCATGATAAATTTGATCTAGCCGAGAAGGTATTTTATGGACTAAAAACTACAGTTAATAAAGAACTCGTCAAGAAGTGTTACGAACTATCATTGAATGGACCGCCCTTTGAAGAATGTCCCTTCAGGATCTCGTATCTACAGGCTACAGTTCTCGCTCAACTAATGCCACCTGAATGTGATGTAGTCGATTTTATAGTGAATAGATTAAAGAGTACAAAGGTTATAAATAGGGACTTAAAAGACTATGAAATAGAGTTGATAACCAATAGAGTCCTAAGAGCCAGTAAGTGGGTGGATAAGTATGCTCCGAGAAGTTATATATTGAGTATAAGTGAAACTATTGATGAACATATAATTTCATCAATCTCTCAAGTTCAGAGGAGATTATTGAGGAACCTCTTGAAAAACCTCAAAGAGATTAAAGTTTGGACTGAAGATGAGATCAAAAATGCCATGATGAGTATAAAACGTACTAAAGAAGAAGAAAGATTATTCTTTAAAGCACTCTACCTAATATTCTTTGGCAGAGAATATGGCCCTAGGATTGCCCCTTATCTATCAATGCTAAATAGAGACTTTGTTATAAAGAGGATAGAAGAGGTGTTGAAATGACTTCCAAGTATAAATACACCTCTCTATTACCTCTTTTGATTGCATCGTCGATAGTACTATTGTTGATTAATATAATCATTTTAAACCTATATAACTCTGCAGAACAGCATATTATAGCTATGGTAATCGGGATAGCTTCGTTCTCTATGGCTACAGTATCCTTGCAGACTCTAAAAAACTTAAAGTATGGTAGTAAGCAGTGGGATATTAAAGTAGAGATACTCGAGATTCTAGCTATAATAGTTCTCCTTTCATCTATAGCTATTATATTTTTAATACTCCTTAGAGGGCTTCTTTGAATCTCTCTATTTCTCTCTTGTACATTTCAATAGTATCCTTTAATTTACTATTCTCTTCTTCAAGTTCCTTAACTCTATTTCTCAAAGTCTCTAATTCCTTCAGTTTAGAGGATAATTCTTTTTCTCTCCTCTCCAGGTTTGCCTCCTTAATCTCCAACTTTTCTCTCAGTTCTACTAGCATTTCCATTTTACTAGCTAATGCCCTCTGATAGCCAGAGAGCTCACTTTCCTTCTCCAATAGTCTCTTTTCCCACTCCAATAGTCTCTTTTCCTCTTCCTTAACCTTACTGAGCATAGGCTTAAGTTCTTCCTCTACTTCTCTTCTCTTAATTCCTATCTCGCTTTCCAGTTTCTTTAATTCTTCTCTCTTAGCTCTGATATCGCTTTCTAACTTAAGCATTTCTTCTCTGAGCATTCCTAAATATCTCTCCTTCTTTTCTAGATCAGTCTCTTTTAACTTTAGTTCTCTTTCTAGATCGAGTAGCTTCTTCATTCTCTCCTCGTATTCACTTATTCTACTCATTATCTCCTTCTCTCTTTCCCTTAGTGTCTCCTCTCTTTTAGCAATCTCTGCCTCTCTTATATCAAGTTCCGCCATTCTTTTCTCTATCTCCTTACTCTTTTCCTCTAACTCTTCTTCTCTCTCCTTTAATTCATTTTCTAGTACCTTTAATTCATTTTCTTTAGCTAGTAGTGTCTCCCTTTCCTTAGACATCTCTTCATGGAGATTGCGGTACTCTGTCTCTCTTTCTTCAAGTATCTTATATCTTTCCTCGAGCTCTGCTAGGAGGCCTGTTACTTTTTCAGAGAGTTCCCTAAGTTTTGCCTCTTGTTCTATTATACCTTTCTCTCGTTCTCTCATTTCGGAGAGTAGTTTGGATACTTCCTCCTCTCTCCTCCTTAGCTCTTCCTCTTTTGCGGAGAGTTCTTCCTCTTTTTTAGTTATCTCAGATAGCTTTACCTCTACTTCAGCTACTTTTCTCTCGCTTTCCCTTAATTTTTCTATAAGATTTAGACTCTCTTCTAGTCTCATATTTAAGCTATTCAGTACTGGTGTTAGTTCTGCTATATTCTTACTCAATTCTTCACTAACTTCACTTAGCCTACTATCTACCTCTCCTGCCTTTGATAAGTGAGTCTGTAGTGCTTCAAGGTTACTCTGGATTTGCTTTACTATCTCAGTGAGTTCAGTAGTTGATGTTGTTAGTTTTTCACTTTCCGTTCGCATAGTTCTTATCAAATCTATTGCATCTGTTATTGCATCTGCTACTAGTTTTTGCCCTTCAGTAATTCTGGCTACAAATCTTCTCTCTGCACCACTCATGAAATCTGTTATCTCATCTCTTATCGCTCTAGTCTCCTCTCTAAGAACTTCCAATCTACTCTCAATCCTTTCTACTAATTCCTCTATATCTCCTTTTCTCCTTAACATCATGTTTAAATACTATGACTATACATAAACTTTACACTTAGAATTCAACTGAAAGAAAACTAAGAGAATGTATAAAACTTGGGAATAGAGATGCTATTTTAATATTGTCAATTAACTGTGATAATGAATTAAAGTTATTTAACCTATGACCACTATCCATGGGATTTCAGCAGGTTTTTTAGCTCTTCTACACCAGTTGCTAAGTCCGATAGCACTAGTCTCATGGTAGAGATCTCACTTCTAACTACTTCTTCTCTCTTTTTCAGATCTAGTTCCATAGATGCTATCACCATTGAGCTATTTGATAATATTCCATGAACTCTATTGATCTCAGCGAATATACGACTTTCTAACTCTAACAGTTGGGTTATCTTATCCTTTAGCTCATATCTGATACCTTTTAGTTCCTCTCTAACATCCTTACGTAAAGTTGCTAATGATTGTAGTGTAGATTTGATATTTTCGTTCAAGAGTGTACTCTGTCTTCTTATAGTTTCCATATTGTTATTGATGTCTTTAAGTATTCCCTGTAAGTTGATAGTATTCTTACTCAGTTCATTTAGTCTTTCATCAAAGCTTCTTACTAGCTTATCCATTTCATTCATTCTCTCTTCAACTAAGTCCAATCTCCTCATAGCAGTATCTATGGAGTCCTTCATAGTGGAAATTGCTCCTATTACCGTCCTTAGTTCTCTGTATACATCCTCTAGAGTCACGCGGTAAACCAATTTCTCCCCCCTCAATAGTACCCAGTCTTAATTATAACTTTATCATTGTATAATGGTATACTCGAAGAGATTACTCCCTAAAGACACTGTAATGATTACCTTCTTAAAATGTTTAAATAGGTATTATTCTCTCCAGTCATCATGAGAGAGAGTAAAGACAGTAGATTTACGAAGAGGTTCGTATTTATAGTAATAATGGGAGGTTTAGGTAATATCCTCGGTATGGTTTCATTAAGTCTACCTGTTCCATCGCCCATGAGACTAGAATTACACTTCTCACAACTAACACCTCTCCTCGTAGGAATATCTATGGGACCATTAGATGGAGCTATAGTCGGTATGATAAGCTTGATTGTGGCTACTGTGAAAATAGGAAATCCTATGATTCCCTTGGGGAATGCTATACTAGCCTATGTAGCTGGATTAATGGCTAAAAGATTGAGACCTCTCATAGCTGGTATGATAGGAGAGATTGCGGAAACGCCCTTCATATGGTTCAGTATGATAATATGGGTTCATATAGTGTGTGGAGTCTCTCTAGAGGTTTTAGTACCAATAATTCTAATGGTCAATATTAAAGCCTTCATAGAGGTATTCATATCATCCCTAGTGATAGAGGTATTACTAAAGAGCAAAGAAATAAGACGACTTCTAAACTCAATAAAAAGGGGATCTGATAATGCAGGCTTTTGTGAAAATCATTAAGTCGAGACGAAGTATTAGAAAATTTAAACCAGATCCCGTATCAATAGCTTTAATAAAGAAAATACTAGATGCTGCTAGGTGGGCTCCCTCGGCACACAATTCTCAACCATGGCGATTTGTAGTAGTTACTGATAAGATACTGAAAGAGAAATTAGCTAAAGCTATGGCTGAAGCCTGGAGAGAAGATATGATTAAAAATGGAATCCCCCAAGATGAGATTTCTAAACTACTAAAGGAATCCATAAAAGCATTTACAGAGACTCCCGTACTTATTGTAGTATGCCTGACTATGGAAGATATGCATAGATATCCAGATGAAAGGAGGAGGCGAGCAGAGTACATAATGGCTGTACAGAGTGTAGCTGCATCTATTCAAAATATTCTACTGACGGCTCATGCACTAGGACTAGGTTCCTGCTGGAAGTGTGCACCCCTATTCTGTCCAGATACCGTGAGACGCATACTTGAAATACCTCAAGATATAGATCCTCAAGCAATACTACTCGTTGGTTATCCATTAGAGATGCCAAAACCTCCACCGAGACACCCTCTAGAGGATATAGTGTACTATGAGAAGTGGGGATCAAAGGAAGGTAAAAGTGAAGGAAGTTATTGATTGAGTAGTTTGCTAATAGTTATTATTTAATATAATCTCTATGAGATGGAAATGCATATGATAGTAGCACTAGCGGGTGGAGTAGGTGCAGCTAGGTTTTTAGAAGGATTAGTTAGAGTTATACCGCCAGAACATTTGACGGTTATAGTTAACACTGGAGATGATATAGAGCTATATGGCTTGTACATATCACCAGATTTAGATATAGTAATGTACACTCTCGCAGGGATAGTAGATAAGAGTAAAGGATGGGGAATAGAGAACGATACTTTTAACTGTTTAGACATGTTAAAGACCTATGGTCTTGATACGTGGTTCATGCTGGGAGATAGGGATCTGGCTACTCATATCTACAGGACATTCCTCATGAAAAAAGGACTAAAACTATCTGAAATTACGAGAATATTCTGCAAAGCTCTTGGTGTCAAGGCTACGATAATTCCTATGACTGATGATAGGGTTCAGACAATGATACTGACTGACATAGGTGTACTACACTTCGAAGAGTATTTTGTTAAGAGGAAAGCTAAAAACAAGGTTCTAGGAGTGCTGTATAAGGGTATTGAGAAGGCAAGACCAGCACCAGGCGTATTAGATGCGATAATGAAGGCATGTGGAATAGTAATATGTCCTAGTAACCCCATAGTGAGCATCGGAACCATTTTATCGATTAAAGGAGTTAGAGAGGCTTTAAGAGAAACCGATGCAAAGATAGTCGGAATTAGTCCCATAGTAGGTGGAGCTCCTATAAAAGGTCCTGCAGATAAGCTGATGAGGGGCGTGGGTGTAGAGGTATCGGCCTATGGAGTAGCGGAACTGTATAAGGACTTCTTAGACTACTTCATAATAGATAAGAGAGATGCAAATTTAATTGAAAGAATAGAAGAACTAGGAATAAAGGTATTTGTAACAGACACTATAATGAAGAGTCTTGAAGACAAAATTAGACTAGCCAGGTTTACTATTAATACTATAAAATGATTTCAGTGGATAAGTAGCCTTATAAATTACATGAATTCTTTAAGTTCCTTAGAGTACTTAGATAGTATGTCAGGGTACCTAGTTATTATTCCATCTACATTTAGCTCAATAGCTCTTTTCAACGATTTCAGATCGTCTATTAACCATGTATAGACCTCTATATTCATTTGATGTGCTCTTTCAACGTACTTCCTGGTTAGAGTAGATATATGGGGAGATACTTCCACCACTCCAAGCTCTTTAGCGACCTTAAGTAGTTGTTGTCTTCCAGCCAACCCCAACTCTATATCATAACCCATGTATTTTTGTAACGGTATTACCGTCTTGAGTACTATGCTTGAGCCTAGTATCCTTACTCTATCCCACACTCCTTTAGCTACTATGGCATTTAGCACTTTGTGTTCAAAGCCCGCCCACTTTATATGAATCCTGAATTTGGTATGCTCGCTAGCTTTAAGTAAGTCCAGTACTTCCTCGAACGTGGGTATAGGCTCACCATTGGGAAGCCTAAACTTCCTCACTTGTTTTAGACTAAGTCTACTTATGTAGCCAGTACCATTGGTTACTCTATCCACTTTCCCATCGTGAATAACTACTAGCTTCCCATCTCTCGTTCTTCGCACGTCGATTTCGACAAAGTCGGCTTTCATATCAATTGCCATTTTTATAGCTTCAATAGAGTTCTCTGGTGCATATCCTGAAGCTCCTCTATGAGCTATTATTTTCACTTTACCCCCTCTTGAACCAGTTCTTCAACAATATAAATATGTGCTTTATGATAAAAGTATATGAATGAGGCCCTGAACTCATATTCTATAGTACTCCACTGAGTACATTAGACATGTTCTTTATTGCAAAAATGCACTAACAATATTACTAATTATAGATAATATATTATTAAAAACAAAAAGTAACTAAGAGTACTGCTTATCAGAAAATCCTATTTTACTTATTTACCTTCCTACTTCTAGATCTAAGCTCTTTATAGGTAAGCTCAATAAGCTCTTCAGCTACTTCTAAAGGAATACGCTCAGTGTTTATAGCTATGTCAAAGGGTGGAAGGTTCTCTAAGTCTGCTTTAAAGTATTTTTTCAAAACTTTAGATACTTTCTTGTCCTCCTCCTCTATCTCTTTAAAGGCTACGAATAACGGCTTACTCTCCTTCTGAACTTTCCTTATAGCCCTATTATGACGTGGAGCCACCAACAAGATCACTAGGGCATTATCTTTTTCCTTAGCTGCTATGAGACCATTCTCGCCCTCGATCAGTGCAGGCTCTCTAACGTCATCTATCTTCTTATTTATGACCCTACTATCTATTATCTGAAGTCTTAATCTACTACTTAATAGTCTTGAGATAGTACCTAGTCCTGCTCCTGGTAGCTCATATGCGACTATGTGTTTAACCTCTTTAATTTGTGTAGTAGGAGGCCTTTGTACTAAGGTTTCAGGGATTTTAAGGAGGAAGATAAACCTACTCATATCTGCAATTAATGCTACTATGAATGGAAGTCTTGGATCTATATTCCATAGAACTCCACCGAGTATACCACAGGGTATTGCGAACAAATAGTACATGAAGTTCCTAAATGATGTCCATCTTGATAAATATTCTTTTGGAAAGGACTCTACGAGAGTTGATACTACAGTTGGTGATGAAGTTGCATAGATTCCGTATAGTCCCCATGCTATTAGAGGCGCTACGAAGGAGTATGGAGTACTAAAACTACCAGCTAATATTAGCACTGTAAAGGTCAGCCATAGAAATGGTCTAAGTACAAATATTACCTTCTTTCTACCCGATCTATCTGAGAGCTTAGATATTGGTAGTAGGAGTAGCATATATGGTAAAGCTTGAGCTGTTGAAAGCATACCCATTAAGTGTGTGGGTAATTTACATACCTCATAAGCATATAAACTCCAGAATGGAGAGACTACTGTAAAGACTAGTGGTCCCATAGCTACGAAAAATATCCAGTAGTGTAGTTTTCTCTCTCTGCTAATCCTATATACTTCTACCATACTACGCACGAATTCTCTAGCTGAGAGCCTGGAACCGTTGGCATATCTCTCCGGAACATTAAGCTTAAGAAAAATGTACACAGTAGCCATTAGTATGAGTACAAATTGTAGTAGGAATACATAACGGAGTACAGGAATTCCACCCAATAGGGATATTACCATCGCGCTTAGTGGGGGTACTATTATTGAGATACTACTGGTTACCATGTCTATCTTCGCTATACTGGTACCCCTTGACCTTCTATCAGTAGATACTCTAAGTATATACTGATAGGAGGGGGCTATGAAGGAACTAGCTATAGCACTTATGATATATGCGGGTATAAGAATAGATTCATCCCATGCTAGGAAGAATATTAATGGTGGAATACAGGCTAGTACATTGCCTATGATAAAGGCTTTCCTTCTACCAAAAGTATCGCTAAACCATCCTCCAAAGAGTATTGTGAAAAGCAATACTATCGATGAGAGTGAAGTCATAGACCCCAAGAACATAGCATCTGCTCCTAACACTTCCTTTAAGTATACTATTCCTAAGCCGCCTGTTATTCCTCCTGATATGGTTATTATAACCGCTCTTATGAGAAGTACCCTCATCTGACTACTCAATTTTGAACTACTACTTGAATCCTCCCCCTCCATTCCCTCCATCCTCTAAGGGTTGAGCACTATAGGGGTACTTAAATATCTTTCGATGATAAACCAAGCATGTTTCAATAATTATTAATTAAAGCCTATAATTATAGTTTTTTGTTAAAATATCATTATTTGTATACACAAAAATAAATATTAAGAACTATTTTAGAGCATCATTTTGATAAGAAAGAATTGGTAGAGGTGTAAGTAGAATAATATACATGTGATTATGCTTACTTGGTTTATAAATATAGAAATAGCTATATTTACCCTACACTCTTATCTATTAGATGATGAAACGACGGTCTCTTGATAGATGAAGAGTCTTTTCGCAACTGATAGCCAAGTCCTTAATAAAAATCTCTCATTAAAAGTCAAAGTTACAAAAGCTATATCACTTAAGTTTATAGGACACCTTAGAGTCTACATAGTGCTAAAATGTGTAACGGATGGTAATATGTCTGTAGAAGTGTACTTTGCCACTAGTAATAAAAATAAATTCCTCGAAGCTTATGAGATACTCTCAGAGCTTGGAGTAGTGTTAAAATGGCTTAGGACTACAAAAGTCGAAATACAATCCGATCTCCTAGATGAAATCGCTAGAAAATCTGCTTTAGAAATAGCTCAAAGAACAGGTAGACACGTAGTAGTAGAAGATGATGGCCTCTTTATAGAGGCTCTGAAAGGGTTTCCTGGTCCCTACTCATCCTTCGTATACCGTACCATAGGACTTAAAGGAGTACTTAAATTACTAGAAGGGGTGAAGAATAGAGCAGCTTATTTCAAATCAGTAGTTGCCTATGCCGAACCCAATGGTTTTGTGAAAACTTTTGAAGGGAGGATCGATGGTATTATATCACTAGAGCCTAGAGGAGAAGAGGGATTTGGCTACGATCCCATATTCATTCCAGAGAGTTATGATAAAACATTTGCAGAGTTAGGTCTCAAAGTTAAAAATACAATATCCCATAGAAGAAGGGCTTTTGAGAATTTTGCAAAGTGGTATATTAAAAGATATCTCTAGGATATCCTAAGTTCTCTTCGATACCTGATAGTGCAATATCCTATTAAGCTATTTCCTCTTCAAATACTTTAGTGAACTTATTATAGGCTTCATCATCGTACAGACAGACTATCACTCTTCTTAGATTTCTCATCTTTCCTGCCCTCTCTTTAATAACATTCACCATAATTTTAGCACATCTCTCATATGGATAACCATAAACTCCTGTAGAGATGGCAGGTAAAGCTATACTAGAGAGACCTAGTTCATCGGCTTTGTTGAGTGCATTCCTTATAGCTGATGCTAGTTTAGTATCCCCCTCAGGATCACCATATTTAGGTCCAACAGCATGAATCACATACTTAGCCTTAAGCTTTCCAGCCCCAGTTACGGCAATTCCTCCTACAGGCACTAATCCATGTCTTCTCACGTATTCATCACTTTCTCTCTGAATCTCATCACCTCCTTTCTTCACAATTGCTCTAGCAACTCCTCCTCCATGCTTCAAATAGGGGTTAGCTGCATTCACTATAGCATCAACACTAAGCTCTGTTATATCTCCCTTAACTAGCTCTATCCTTAATCTATCTATAACTAGGGTCTTCAA
>CAZFTG010000002.1:76746-97623 GCA_964522205.1 uncultured Thermoproteales archaeon | reverse complement strand
TGCTGACCACCAGATAGCTGAATAGGTCTAGCGTTTAGTTTATCACTAAGACCCACTATATCTAGTAGTGTTTTTGCCCTATTCCTAGCTTCGTTTTCGCTTAGATGACCAGATATTACTATAGGTAACATTACGTTTTCTAGTGAGGTAAGAGAGGAGAGGAGATTATATGCTTGGAATATAAAGCCTATCTTCCTAAGTCTAAATTTCACGAGATCTTTTTCACTTAGATCTGTTACATCAACTTCATCTATTATTACTCTACCACTTGTGGGCTTATCTAGAGTACCCATTATATTTAGGAGTGTACTCTTACCCGATCCGGAAGGGCCCATTATTATTAATATTTCTCCTTCCTTAACCCTTAGATTTATTCCTTTAAGTGCGTGTACTTTTACTTCTCTACTGATTTCATATACTTTATGTACATCCTTAAGCTCTAGTACGTATCTACTCAAAGCGTAGCGCCTCTACAGGTCTTATCCTCAGAACATAGCTTATTGGATATAGAGCAGCTAATATCGAGACTGATACCGCTATGAGGACGCCCCATACATATACTTCAGGTACTACGGATATGGGTATATCGAAGGGAAGCCCTAATCTGATTATTATCCTTTTTAATATATACGCTCCCCAATATCCAACAATACAGCCTAGCGCTCCTCCACTTAGACCTATGATCAGTACCTCGCTTAGGAATATAACCATGACCTGCAATCCACCTGCTCCAATAGCCTTTAACACACCTATTTCATGAATTCTCTCTCGGATTGACATCATTACGGTATTCATAACTCCTAGAGCAGCCACTAGTAGCCCTACTAAGGTTACTGCAGAGAGAGTCCCCCTTACTATATCTAGGATTCTCGAGACGGCTTCTACTACTTCTGTTTGTTTTATTAAATTAGCCCTTGGAAATAGTGTCTTTATATCTCTACTTACAGCTTCTAGCATATCATCTCTACTTACCTTTATGAATATATGATTAATGAAACCTTCTCTTCCTAACATGTCTTGTAATACTGGTAGCGGTACTATTGCTATGGTAAATCCCATTACTTTTGCTACAGAGGCCGTCTTTTTGACTATTCCAACGATTTTAAACTTCCTCTCTACGAATAAATTACCTACACTTATGCTTAGTACAACTTCTCTTCCTGGTTCATTTATCCCCATTCTGTGAGCGAGCTCTTCCTCTAATATAATCTCATAACTTTCCTCGCTTTTGAAGAAGGTACCTTTTAAGAGTTCTATGGATAACTTCTCTAGACCTTCTCTTTCTACTGCAAGAATACTTGCACTATGAATTCCTAATTTTCCCGTAACTAGTATCGCGGGTACTATGTAATCTACATGCTTAAGCTCACTCTCTAGAATGCTTACTATTCCCTCGGGTATTACTACACTTTCCTCACTAATTATTATATCAGCCCTGAGAAAAGCCTTAATTTCTGAGGCTATCTTCTCATGTACACCTATGCCTACAGTTCTGAGAGCTATTAGTGTAGCAACACTATAGGTTACAGCTAGTACTGTGAGTATGGTCCTAGTCTTCCTTATTTTAGCATTACGTATTGCTATCTTCATAGCGAATTTTATGAAGGTACTGTTCATAGTGATTTCCCTTGTTCAAGGTTCAGAAGCCTGGATCTCTTCATTAATCAGTGCTTTCAACCTTCATCACTAATCATTTTATCCATGAGAGAGCATAAAAATCTATCTAATTGATTCCACTCCTCTGTAGAGAGCATAGTCCCCTAACTCTTCCTCTATTCTGAGCAGTCTATTGTACTTAGCTGTTCTCTCTCCTCTAGCAGGTGCTCCAGTTTTTATCTGTCCACAGTTGAGTGCTACTGCTAGGTCAGAGATTGTGGTATCTTCAGTCTCTCCTGATCTATGGCTAACTATGACCTTAAGTCCTTTCTCCATAGCTAATCTCGCAGCTTCTAATGCTTCGCTTAGAGTGCCTATCTGGTTAACCTTAAGTAAAAGTGCTGTTGCAGCTCTCTTCTCGATGCCTATTCTCAATCTTTTTACATTAGTTACAAAGAGATCATCTCCTACCACTTGTACTTTATTCCCTACGTCTCTAGTGAAAATGGAAAATGCTTCAAAATCTTCCTCATAAAATGGATCTTCAATGGATATTATTGGATACTCATCAATTAACTGTAATAGATATTCTTGGAACTTATCCGTGCTTAGTTTTTCTCCATCTATAAAGTATGTTCCACTATCTTCATCATAGAAACTGGTCGCTGCAACATCTAGTGCCAAGTACACGTCAGACTCTAAGGCGTACCCCGACAGCTCTACAGCTCTACTTATAGCATCAAGTGCCTCTCTAGAGTACTTCATAGGTGGAGCAAAGCCTCCTTCATCACCTACATTAATAGCTGTTAGCCCATATTTTTCTTTCAAGTAGCTTTTCAGAGAATGATAAACCTCTACACCTATCCTTAAGGCTTCTCTAAAACTATCGGCTCCCGTGGGAATTATCATGAATTCTTGTATGCTAAGTTCATTACCAGCATGTTTTCCTCCATTCAGTATGTTCATTAAGGGTGTAGGAATTACTCTAGCATTAGTACCCCCTAGGTACTTGTACAGAGGTAATTGATAAGCCTCTGCAGCTGCTTTGGCATTAGCTAAGGATACTCCTAGTATAGCGTTAGCACCTAGTCTAGCCTTGTTAGGGGTTCCATCTAGTGATATCATCTTTTTATCGATCTCGTACTGTCTTCGAGAGTCCATACCAACTATCTCTTTTGCAATTATATTGTTTACATTGTATACTGCCTTGGCTACTCCTCTTCCCATAAACCTAGAGCCCCCATCACGAAGCTCCAGTGCTTCATATTTGCCCGTAGACGCTCCAGAGGGGACTATGGCTCTTCCAATACCTCCTCTGATTACTACATCTACTTCTACTGTAGGATTTCCCCTAGAGTCTAAAACCTCTCTTGCATGTACTTTGGATATAGTAAAGTCCTCATAAGACCTCATCGGCTCTACACCCTCATTTTAAGCTCTTACTGAGTATAAAACTTTAATGCTATAAGTATGTGCAAATGCTTTTATGTAAAGCTAACTCTTCCATAACAAATTAGGTGATAGTATTGAAGAGTGAGTTAACCTCAACTGAAGAATTTAGAGTGGAATATGAGACCTTATTTAATGCTAAGGCTGATGACTTTAAGAGGATAGCAAAAGATGTTAAACTTAAATTATTGCCTAAATATAATATTCACTTTAAGATAAGACCTGAGGTTGAGATAAAATTAAAGGAAGACGAAAAACTCCTGAGACGTACTAAGTCAGTATGTCCAGAATGCCAAGCGATACTTAATGCTGTAGTTTTCGAGAGGGACGGTAAGGTCTGGATCAGGAAGGTTTGTCCTGAGCATGGAGAGTTTGAAGAGATTTACTGGTCTGATGCTCAACTCTATAAGAGGTTCAGTAAGTGGAATGCTAGAGGACCTGCTATAGAGGCCAATGTTCCTCAGCAAAGTCCTTGTCCCTATAATTGTGGTCTATGTGCTATCCATGAATCGCATACAGCTCTCATGAACTTGGTGGCTACTAATAGATGTGATTTAAGCTGTTGGTACTGCTTCTTCTATGATAGAGCTGCGGGGTACGTATATGAACCTACTTTAGAACACATAAAATACCTGTTGGAAGTTATGAGGAATTGCAGACCGATACCCGTTAAGGCTATACAGATAACAGGTGGAGAGCCATTATTAAGAGATGATATTGTTCAGATGATCAAGTTGATAAAGTCCTATGGTATTACACATGTGCAAGTGAACACTACGGGTATAAAATTGGTCTTTGAACCAAAGCTAGCTGTGGAGTTGAGAGAGGCTGGGACTAATGTACTCTACTTAAGCTTTGATGGAGTGTCTCCTAATACTAACCCTAAGAACCACTGGGAGATTCCATATATCCTGAGAAGTCTTAGAGAGGCTAAACTAGGAGTAGTCCTAGTACCTACACTTATCAAGAACTACAACTTTACAGAGCTCGGAGATATAGTAAACTTCGCACTTAAGCATATGGATATTGTGAGAGGAGTCAATGTACAACCAGTCTCACTAACTGGTAGAATGCCTAGAGAAGAAAGAGAGAAATTCAGGGTTACTATTCCCGACGTATTGATCGAGATCGAGAAGAGTACAGAAGGACAGATAGGAAGGGAAGATTGGTATCCTGTACCTACAGTAGCACCTATATCTCATTTTATAGAAGCCCTAACAGGAAAACCTCAATACGTGCTCACTGCACACTTTGCTTGTGGTGCTGCGACTTATGTATTCAAGGATGGGGACAAGTTGATCCCTATAACTAGGTTTATTGATGTAGAGGGATTAATGGGATATCTTGAAGATAAGGCTCAGGAGATTCGCAAGGCCAGATTTAAAAAGCTTAAAATACTCTCTCTTCTGCGAGGGTTGAATAAATTTATAGATTGGAGTAAAGTACCTTCGTACCTTAGGAGTCGTAGAGAGCTTTTAAAGCTCATTAGGGATATATTCATACGTCATGACTATAGTTCCCTTGGAGAGTTCCATTACAAGACTTTATTCCTTGGTACTATGCATTTTCAAGATCTATATAACTACGACATCTCTAGGGTTAGGAAATGTGTAATACACTACATATCACCCGATGGAAGAATAATCCCCTTCTGCGCCTTTAACGTCCTAACTACTCTCTATAGAGAAAAAGTACAAAAAGTCTTTGGTATCCCCATAAGAAAGTGGGAGAAAATTACGGGCATGAGAGTAGCTGACTACAAGTACCGAAGACCTTTGAGGAAGCTCTTAGACAATGAACTGTATAGGAAGACCTATGAGGGAATATTCGATCCGAGCTCTCTTCCATATAATGAGCATGTAGAGATATCTAAGAGATTCGGTATTCCGGTAGTAGAGTAAGAGTTAAAGTACAAGTATACTATATTTAAGGGATAAGATGCCATATATTGGACTTGAGAAGAGAATTCCTAGTGAGAAGTTTATAGAAGTATTAAAGCAACTGGGTCTTAAAGTCCTGAAAGTAGACGAAATTACAATAAACACTAGGAGAAAGGGATGGATAGAGTTTAATAGAGCCGAAGTAGAAGGAGATGTAAAGGATGTGGCTGTCCTACTTTCTAGTTCTCTTTCAGCTGTAGCCTTTGAGTGGGGAGAGCATACTGTTTTAGGCGAGGTAAGCGCTAAATTATGGCATGAGGGAATAAGAGTGTGCTTTCCTGAAGGTGATGAAGAGTTAGTAGTAGCGGTGATACATGATAGTTTCTTGGATGTGAGAATTCCTACAGAGAGAGTGAAGGGTATAGAGGGTAGAGTCTATCTCGCTGGAAGGAGCTATACTCTTCCTCTTTCACTTCATGATCTAATGATTATAATAAATGTATATAGGAATAGTATAAAGAAAATTGAAAAGCTTATAGAGGTCTACGGCAAGGAGAGAGTACTAACGAAGGAGACTATAGAATATCTAGAATCTATTAAGAAGAGAAAAGAGAAGGAGAGGATAGAAATAGATTATAACTCTGGATACGTAATCTCTATGGATTCTGAGGGAAAAATTAAGACCATTCCTCTCATGAGCTTTATACTCAACATACTGGAGATGGAGAATCTGGAAAGAGCCATAAGTATCATAAGGTCAGCTCCTGAGGATAGGAGGAAAGAAATACTAGGACAACTTAAAGAGGAAATGGAGATAGCTAGAGCTTTAGGTAAGAAGAGACTACTGGAGCTTATTGCTAAGCTCATAGATAAGGTTAGCCGCTCTTCTTAATCCCATACTATCTTGAGCCTTCTACCCTTCTCAGCTGACTTTAAAGCGTATATTACACATCTTAGAGCGTTTAGTCCCTCTTCTCCAGTAACGATATAGGCTTTCTCTCCTCGTAGTGCTGAAATGAAGTTATCGACCTCTAGAAATAGAGGTTCTTTTAGTGCTAATGGTGGTAATGTCCTTCTAAGTTCCTCTCTAGCCCTATAGGAGAGTACTATGTGTTCATAGCTACCGCTTGCTCGTTGTTCTATCAATCCCCTCTCTACAGTATAACTTTGGTATATATAGTCCAAGTTTATTAATGTTCCACGCAGGTATATTGATAAAGTTCTATCCTTGAAGTTAGGTCTAGTTCTCCAACTAGCCCTGAGATTAGCTATGGCTCCCTTTTTATAAGTGTATATCGCAATTATCTCTATTTCATATGGGAAGTCCTCGACTCTTACAGTTATAGCCTGTACCTCATGTGGTCTTTCCTCTAGTAGGAAATTTACCACATCTATATCATGTATCATTAGGTCATGCGCTACACCTAAGTTTAGTACGTAATCACGTGGAGGCCCGGGACCTACTCTTTGTGCTACTATATATGTAGGTCTTTCTCCCTCTTTTCTAAGTTCTTTAATCAGCTCTTTCACAGCTATTACTGCTTGATTATATCTCTCTATATGACCTACCGCTAGTAATCTATTCATTCTCTTAGCTAGATCTACCAGCTCTCTAGCTTCTTCTAAATTAGTAGCTAGTGGTTTTTCCACCAACACATCCATGTGAGGGAGAATTCTCTTGCAGACCTTGTGGTGAAATACTGTAGGAACAGCCACTATAGCAGCGTCTACATGCGATTTATTTATGAGATCATCTATGCTATAGTAGTATTCATCGATGCCGTACTCTCTTGATACCCTTCTGGCAAGAGACTTATTTACATCACATATCGTAAGGCTCTCACACTTATTCATCATTATCAGATTATGAACTACTCTTACGTGATTACGTCCCCACCTCCCCACTCCTATAACTGCTATCTTCAATTTTTCACACTCTTACTATTAGGAGTGCGGACAGTTATATTTACTATGCCTCTATTCTACTTATGAAAAACCCTAGTGTACCGTGTATTGGTAGTAATCTTATGCTCTTTTTAGCTATATCATCAATTCCAAATCCTCTCAAACCCACGTTTAGCTTTACACTACCTACTTCATATCCAAGGCGTTCCGCGTAGCGGACTACCTCTTCACATTCCTCAGGTAGTATTGAACACGTAGAGTATATAGCGTATTTACCTGCGTATCTCAAGCAATTGAGGAGTATTCTGACCTGTATATCTCTTAGTCTTTTAATATCAGTCCTTGTAATATCCCTAAGTATTATGCGAAGAGCGGGATCCGAACTTATAGCCCCACTGTTTGTACAGGGAGCATCTATGAGTACTTTGTCGAGTTTTCGTGTGAGATTTACCATACTTGAATCTGTAATGAGGATATCGAGGTTTATAGTATCATTACAAAATCTCCTTACTATGTGTTTCATATTAATCATCCTCATCTTCGATATATCCAATGCTAAAACTCTTCCACTTCCATCGAGCATCTCGAGTATAAGCTGTGTCTTTATCCCTGGTGCTGCACAGGCGTCCAATATTAGTTCATCTCTCTCCGGTCTGAGCGCATGCACTACCATAACACTAGCCTTATCCTGAACTATCACAAGACCCTTTTTCACTACTTCTAGATCCGAGGGTACTACCCTACTGTCATCTATCCTATAAAGTCCTGGAACATCTTTATCTCTTGTAAATGCTACACCATCGTTAACTAGTAGTCTTTCCACTCTTTCTTCATTAGCTTTAAACCTATTCACCCTAAGCCATACTATTCGTCTCTCATTAGCTTTTAGAATATCTTCTAGTTTATCTCTATACATTTGTTTTAATTTGTGTACTAACCATGAGGGATGTGAATATTTCACAGCTAATGTGAAGTGCTCTGGACCTTCGGGTAAAAGATTGCTTTCATTCTCCTCTCTAATCCTTCTGAGTATGCCTATTAGTCTATTGGGTAGTAATCCTCCAGAAACTCTCTTTAAAATCTCCAAATCCATATGTTCGTAGTATGTGAGAAAAAAGCCAACTCTGAAAGCACATTTCCTTCTCAGGGGTATGTTATTCCCTATAGTCCTTTTTAGTACATAATCTGCTAGCATATACTTTGTTAGTGTTTTCCATGCAAGTCTATATGCTGTCGAGAGTTCTATTCTTTCGACCTTCTTTACGGCTAGGTTAAAAGCTCTATCAAAGGAGTATTTTCTCCGTTCTATAAGCTCTATAGTAAGGGTAGCTATTCTGAATGCAGTACGCAAACTTTATCCCATTATTTAAATACTATTAGACTCTCTATTACAATTGCGATGTAGAAAATCACAGTCGAAATCATGAATGATTTTGTTACCCTGAGTTTTTTGTAGGAGGTTATGAATGCTGTTAGCAGGAGTAGAGATAGAATTTGCAAGAGCCTTAATATCATCCCAAGTATTATATATCCTAGAAGTGTGCCTTGCAATCTCGATAATATGATATTGATATATGGATAGGCAAATATGGGTGATAATGATATCATCGATGCATTAGCGAACTCACTACTAATAACCTTTGATCCAGCTATAAGTGCTCCTACTTCACATATTAAGAATATTGAGATCCAGCTTATGAGCATACTGAGTAGTATTCTAACATCCTTAGTGAGACTGGCTAGCAATATCCACTTACTATTGTCTATAGGAGATATTAGTACTAATTCAAAGTTTCCAATTCTCATACCCAGAAGACCTACTAACATTACTACTATGCTTAATGGTAGCACTAATTTAAGATCTCTACATATCCTCACGAACAACGCAAGGGGAGTGAATAAAGCATATACTATACTTTTAATTTTATCAATGTATGGATGAGGGGAGGAGCCTATCAGATCTGATATTCTCTCTCGTTCATTCACTAGTAAATTGAATACCACTTTTCCCTTTTCAGTCAGCTTATACTTTTTATCCTGATCCTGGGTAACAAAGCCTATTAGATCGTCTAGGTTATAATAAAGTGCTCCTACACTGATCTTTAACTCTTTCCTGATCTCGGTAGCACCAGCTTTACCTTTAGTTCCTATAAATTTTATTATATTTCTTTTTATTTGACTAGCAAGAATTGAATAAATTTTGTATAACTCTTCTTCTGTGAGATCTTCTATACTCATACTATAACACCATCTCCTTGAGAGAATTCTTTATGATTATTAAACTTTCTTCCTGAGGATACACTATCCCATTAATATCTCACCGAACGATATATTACCATGCTAGGATTCTTAATTTGGGAGTGTAATGAGTGAGAGAGGAGAGTATAAGAATCTTTTAAGAAAACTCATAGCTCTTATAAAAGATAAAAAAGAGATCACTTCTGAGGAGCTATTAGAATGGGCGGAGGAGCAGGATATAGGTGTGATCACACTTCAAGTACTCATCGATGATTTAAGATCTAAAGATTTCATAGAAATGTCAAGTGAGGAAAAGGTGGTGAAAAGTCTACTTGGAAATGTATCCATTCCCTCAACCATAAAGGTGAAGATGACAAAGAGACTTATTAAGAGGGAAGAAGTAAGATCTAGATCCCTACCAAGAAAAAGGAGGAAGGGTATATCTATATTAGACTTTGTGGAGGTTGAGGAATCCCCTAAGGTTGAGGAGAAAGAACCTAAACCTGTAGAACGAGAGGAAAAGAAAACCACTAATCTCAAATTAGCTTTAGATAGGGAAACAATATCAAAATTTACTCAGAAAAAGCCTGTTAAGAGTGAAAGTAATGAGATTAGCTTAGCAATAAGTTATTTAAATAGGTATCCAAGTGTCGGTAGTATAAGGTTTGCCATAGATCTTAAAGGCATGGGAATTTCAGATCCTGAGGCACTTATGAGAAAACTGTTAGATCTGGGCTACATAGTTATCGATGAACTCGGAGTAGTTAATGCAACGGATAAACTACCTAAAATCAATAAAGATTCCATAAAACTATCTAACCTCATAGCTTAATTACCTTTGTACTACTGGAATATAAATTGGGGCTCTTCTGCCCTTTAGCATGAGTTTTACTAATCCTTCATTTTCTAGCTCCCTTAACAGACGTTTTGCTATACTTATCTTTATTTTATACCTTGTTGCTAAACTGTAGGGCGTAAGGAAGTTAAGGCCCTTTATGTCTTTATAGAGTTCCTCTAAGGATTTTAGACTAAGTCCTTCACCCGTGATCATTTTAGCGCGTAGAGCTGCTCTCTTAGCCTCTTTTTTCCCTTCATCTTTCCTACTCACTCTCTTCATACGCTTTTCCAATTGAGAGATTGTGGGCTTCTTCCTACCCCCCAAATATTTCACCCAATGTTTTATACTTAAGTTGCTTAAATTCTTAATTCACTAGGGTTTTAGCATCATCAATACCGTTAACAATGCTGATAATAACAGAATACTCACTATTATGAGCGCCGTTATTCTTCTCTTCTTCAAAGACCTCACCTAGAGTCCAAATCTGCGTTGCCTATTTTGATATAATCTTATAGCTCTCCACAGATCTATCTTACGGAAATCGGGCCAATAGGTCTCTATGAAACATAGCTCTGAGTAAGCGGATTGCCATAGGAGAAAATTGCTCAGCCTTTCTTCACCACTTGTCCTTATTATCATATCAGGAGATTGCTTAGGCAGATGTGATGTGAATAGGTATTTTTCAAATAAATCTTCATCTATATCTTCAATTTTTACAGTACCCTTAAGTACATCTTTAACTATGTTTTTAGTAGCTTCGATTATTTCACTCCTACCACCATAGGCTATTGCCAGATTTATGTAGTATTTACTGTACTTTCTTGTTTTATTTTCCAATTCTTTTAAGAGTTTTTGTATTTTTTCCGGCAATAGATCGATCTTACCGATAGCCTTAAAGTGAACTTCATATTTGTCTAAGATAGACGAGTTTATAAAATCTTTTAGGTAGAGCTCTGCTATTCTGAATAGATGCTCTAGTTCTACTTTATCTCTATTTAAATTCTCTGTTGATAATGCATATATTGTGACTATCCTTATATTTAAGTCAAAGATCCACTTGAGTACCTCCTTTAACTTCCTAGCACCAGCCTCATGTCCAAGCCATGGAGGAAGTCCTTTACTTCTCGCCCATCTTCTGTTACCATCTAGTATTATAGCTATATGTTCAGGCATTTTATGATTTTTTACCTGATGATAGAGCCACTTCTCATACAGCTTGTATACTCCTAGTGCTGTGAGCATAGTCCGTAGCATGTTCTCAGTATACTAGGTGCATCTGTAATATTAAACCTACTTTTCTCTATCAGAATCTTTATTTGATATTCCGAGTATAGCGATTGAGGAGATAAAGTTGAGGGGCAGGATTACAGGACTCATACTTATAATATTATCGATAAGCTTTTCAATAGTATACGCTTACTCATTGCTCGTATGGATTTTGGCCTATGGACGTGCTCCTTATGCATGGACATGGTGGGTCATACTCATCCCCGTGCTCATCATAGTATCTTTCGCTATATTCTTCATCGCTTGGATAGGATGGGTCATGATTAAACCAAAGCCAAAGACTATAAAAGAGCTTATGGATTCTCATGAAAAGTGATAGGGTTCTACATCTTCTCCATTATACTAGTATAAATCTCCTTTACCATACCATAATCTTTTAATAACGACGCTTTGTCTAGAGGGTAGTTAAATATCATTATTACATCCTCTTTGAGAACTATTAAATTACTTATGATCTCCCACATGTCTATAACACTCTTCGATGTTAGACTAGCTCTTCTCCCCTTAGAATCCATACCTGATAGATAGACTATAGAGAGTAACCCACGTATATTACTTAGTTCTTCAATAAGCCTCTTCGTCTGACCTGTGTAGCGTTCAAAAATGTCATATGCTATTGTCACAAACTGGCGGTATTTTAAACTTGTTAGACATCTCATGAAAACTCCTATATCTACATTCTTTGGAGGCATTAGACAAATGCGTAGTGATGCTCCTATAAGACTCTCTGCAAATTGAGAGGGAATATTTCTTGGGTCACTTACTTTAAGAACGATGTACTCTGCATTTATATTCTCAGCTAAAAATACTAGGTTTTCGTACTCAATTTTCCTCGGTAATGTACAATCCATTAGAGAGAGGGATACTATTTTGATACCCATTTCAATAATATTATCTAGTAGTTCTAAAGTGAGCGGTATAGATTCTAACATATAGGCTTCAGGTTTTAGTAATACGTCAACAAGGAAATTATTAGGGATCTCCAGTAGACCCTTCTCTACATCATCTAGCTGTACTCTAATCCCTACACGAAGCACGAGCTATAATCACCATTTAAGTTCTTTTACTTAAGTAAACTTAATCCCCCTTTCTTGAAGTAGGAATAGATTTTGGTGGAAGTAGACCTATAAGTTTTCTCTGAGCTAGCATTTTAAGGAATGTAAATAGGGATCTCTCTGCTTCTAATCTCCTCAATTTGTACTTTTCCATCAGAGCTTTTACTATGTCATTAACTGTATGGTTACCATCGCATAGCTCCCACACGAGACTTCCTATGGAGTCCAGTACTATTCTCTTGTAGGCTGCTTTTTTCGTCATTGACATCTTTTTTATTATCTTAGGTGGCGCCTTTTCTACATATATTATCACTTCTCCTTCTATATTTTTATCCCATTCTATCATGGGATTGCGAATAGGTTTCATATTAAGCATAAATGACTTATCTACAACAGCCGGAAATGCGGTTTCTCCTTTCTTCTTTCTTCTAAATAGCTTTATCAATCGTAGCACCCTTCATACTAATATACATGAGGTTGTTATATTAACCTTCTCTAACGAGATAGATCCCTGAAGCCGTGACGTAGAGAAAGTCTAGAGTTTCAATATAGTAGTGAAGGGGACAACATGTTTATAGCAGTTATACACGTTTCTTAACTTGATAGTGAGATAGATGAATGCATTTTCATTACTGAATAAGAAATTGAGGAATATACTCCCTAGATATGGGTATAAGAAGCCAACAGATATTCAGGCAAAAGCTATACCATTAATACTGAGTGGATATAATGTCCTACTGGTCTCTCCTACTGGTACTGGTAAGACTGAAGCCGCACTCTTCCCAGTAATCTCTAGAGTACTAGATGAAACTCATGAAGTTGAGGGAGCCAAAGTCATCTATATAACACCATTAAGGGCACTAAATAGAGATATATTCAGACGACTGACTGCTCTGGTATCTGAGTTAGGGTTAAAGATAGCCATTAGGCATGGAGATACTCCTCAAAGTGCCAGGAGAAAGATGCTAGACTCTCCTCCTGACATCCTCATAACTACGCCGGAAACCCTTCAAGTACTATTAGTTGGAAGGAGACTGAGAAATCTACTTAAGAATGTAAAGTACGTCATTGTCGATGAGATTCATGAAATAATAGAGGATAAGCGTGGTGTCCAACTCTCCGTGGGACTGGAAAGATTAGAGTTACTGGTGGGAAGGAGACTTCAGAGGATAGGTATCTCAGCTACTATAGGTAATGTGAGAAAGGCAGAGTTATTTCTATGCAATGGAAGACGAGTGTACTCGATATTATCGGATTATACAAAGGATATGGAGATAAGAGTTGTACAACCTACTATAGTACCTATTGAGGAAAGTGCTCATGATGCCTATTCTCAAAGACTATTGTTTTTAAGGGATACTATTCTCAACAGCTCTAGTCTATTGATATTCACAAATACCAGAAATTCAGCTGAAAATCTAGGTGTAGGACTGAGTAAACTATGCGGGGAAGAAATAGCAGTTTACCATAGTTCCCTTTCACGAGAACAAAGACAGAGTATAGAAGAGAAGTTTAGACGAGGAGAGATTAAAGCACTAGTATGCACATCCGCTCTAGAGCTGGGAATAGATATAGGTTCCGTTGATCTTGTAGTACAATATGGATCACCGAGACAGGCCATAAGGCTAGTGCATAGGGTAGGTAGAAGTGGTCACTTCATTGGAGGCAAGAGTAGAGGTATAATTATAGCATTAGACCCAGATGACGCTATCGAGTGCATAGTCCTAGCTAGGCGAGCAAGAGCGAGAGTACTTGAAGATATTGAGTCTCCGGTAAATTCCTACGATGTACTTTCTCACCAGATGATAGGAATTTTACTTGAGAGGGGCAGTATTAACGTTTATGAGCTATGGAAGATTATCACAAGAGCATATCCTTATCGTAAGATCACAATCGAAGAACTTAAACAAGTAATAAATTACTTAGCTAAACTTGGATATGTTAGAGTACATGGTGATGAAATTAAGCCTAGGAGATCTTTGATTAGATACTATATGACAAACATATCCACAATACCAGATATTACAAAGTTTAAAATAGTAAATATACTAGATAGATCTAAGATAGGAGAACTTGATGAGAGCTTTATTACTAAGTGTGAAATAGGCTCTAAATTCATCTTAGGAGGGAGAGGATGGAAAGTAGAATCTATAGATATGGATACTAGTACTGTATACGTAACCCCTTCAAATGACACTCTAGCTGCTATCCCAGTCTGGGAAGGAGAGATAATACCGGTCACCTTTAAGGTAGCTAGAGAAGTGGGTGCGTTACGAAGAAGAATTGCTCAGGCTCTTAAGGATCCCGATAAACTGAGACGCTTAGCTGAGGATTACTATGTGGAATATGCTCACTTTCAACCCATAGTCGATTTAATAAAGAAACATTTAGAGTTGGGTTATCCACTTCCAGATGATAGGACGATAGTGGTAGAGGGGTGTAAGAGAACTTACATAGTACACGCATGTTTGGGAAATAGGGTTAATGAAGGGATTGCATTAGCCCTTTTAGAGTACATTAGGAGGAATATTGGTGTAAGCGCTGTGTTCAGAGTGGATGCCTATAGGATATTAATACACTCAGAAGTTGAGTTATTTCAGGAAGATTTTAAAAGGTTCTTTAGCCTGAACCCTAATGAGATTAAAAATCTACTGATGAGTGCTATTGAAAGATCAATGCTCTATAGATGGAGACTTCTACATGTAGCTAGAAGATTTGGTGTGATTGGGAGAGAGGTAAAACTTAAAGCCTTAGATCTACTCTGTAGATCCCTTAAGGAAACTGTAGTTCATGAAGAAGCTTTAAGAGAAGTACTTACTAAGGATATAGAGCTCAGTAGAATAATCCTACTGTTTAATGCTATCAGGAAAGGTCGTATAAGAGTACTCTTCACAAAAAGCGATCCCGAGAAGGGCATTTGCTCTCCTCTTGCTAGCTTTATAGTATTTGAGCATTACGATCATAGAGTCCTACAGTTTGGAATTCCATCTAAGATTCTTCTAGAGACAGTTAAGAAGAGACTTTTAGAGAGAAAGATGGTAAGCATATGTTTACACTGCCTATGGCATGGTGAATACAGAGTTCGTGAAGTAGATGAGAACTTTAAGTGTCCCAAGTGCGGTTCTAGAGTACTTGGTTTTACCTATCCTAGCATTGCAAATGAGGTATTGAAAAGTCTATCTAAACTACGTAAAAGAAAAAGACTCTCTAACGATGAACTTAAGCTTATAAAAGACTTAAAATTAAGTGCTAGTCTATTCCTATCTCATGGAAAACACGCTTTGATGGTACTAGCTGGTATTGGTATTGGACCTACTACTGCAGTAAGGGTATTAAAGCAATATATTGATGAGGAGAGATTAATTATGTCTATAATAGAGGCGGAAAGAATGTATTTAAGGACAAGAATGTACTGGAATTAAGGTGATGATTACTTGCAATATACGTATAGACAGATCCTAATAAGTATCGGACTTATGCAGTTATTCGTCTTGTTCTCTACTTACTTTCCAGAGTACTATTATTACTTGTACATAACTTTCTTCACTATAACTACAGTTATCATGATGGTTTACGTGGGTAAAAGAGCTCGTCCATTGCTCAAAGATCTAGAAGCCATTATGCACGGTCGTACTCTATGTAAGATTGAGAAAAAAGAACTACAAGAAATCATGTTAAAGGATCCAGAATACTTGGAGATTATGAGAAGAAGACTTAAGATAGGAGTAATACAGTGGATACTTTTCATTATCATCTTTTTATTATTCATAACTCCTTTTCTTCGTGAGTGGCTTAGGTATGGAGTAGGTAATATGTTATCATACCTGCTTAGAGATGTAGAAATTCCGCCTATCATAGGCGGAGTTGAAAAACTATCACTGTTGATACTAAATGAGCTAGTATACGCTTTACTCATGCTAATACCACTAATCATGTTCAGAGCTAGTAGATCTCTCACAGGAGGTGATGTGGATGTACTCATTCCGAGTTCCTATATCATTACTGATAAGGGTATAGTTCTCGATAATAGGATTCCTTTAAAGTTTCCCCTTAAAATAGTGAATTATAAAACTAAGAGAAGGAGGTACCTTGAGATAGAGTTGAGAGAAGAGGTAGGCAAGGAATTCATGCAAGCAGCTAGAAAGGTGAGACTGTACTCTAAAAGTCCTGGTAAGCTATGGGAGCTTATTAGGAGTGTAGGTGTTGAGTGCTCAACCGAATAATGCTGCTAATCCCTCAGCTAACTCTTCTTCAGTCTCTTCTTTCTCCTTTTTCTCTTTCTTCTCCTCCTCTTTCTTTTCCTCTTCTACTTTAGTCTCAGTGGGCGGTGTAGCAACTGCCCCCGCAGGTGGAGTTACTGGTACTGCTACAGACTTTATAGCTTCACCTATATCTATCTCCTTAAGAGCTGCTACTATTGCCTTTACTCTTACTTCATCGGCCTCTATCCCCGCTGCGCTTAGTATTTTCCTTATGTTGTCTTCTGTTATGGGTCTTCCAGCGTGATGTAGCAATAGACTTGCATATATGTACTCCATGTATTCTCCCTTCAACCACATACTCATTACTACTTAAAAATCTTCCTTCCTGAAGAAGAGCTTTTAATATTAATCCTATCTTATAACATGTGAAAACTGATACGACCTCTCATTATATATTTCGAGCATATGATATCAGAGGAATAGTAGGTGTAGACCTAGACTCTATGTCCATGCTACGTATTGGAAGGGCAGTAGGTATTTATTCTAAATCGAGATTTAACATAGATAAAATTATAATAGGAAGGGATATCAGAAAGACTAGTGATATGCTAGCACTAGCAATGATTTCAGGACTACTCGAGACTGGAGTTGACGTCTATGATCTAGGAGTGCTTCCAGTAGGAGTTCTCCTCAAAAAGTTATTCACACTAAAGGGAACTATAGGAGCCTATGTGACAGCATCACACCTACCGCCAGAGTATAATGGTCTTAAGCTAATGCATTATACAGGAATGTATTTTGACAGTAGTGATATAACCAGGATTAAGGAGATCTTTATGAAAAACTCCTTCCATGAACAGTGGGATACTGTGGGAAAATACCATATAGTGGTTGGAGAACTAGAGAACTATATTAATCACCTCTCTGCAGAGTTTAGCGATTTAAAGGGAATAAATGTTGCCATAGATTGTGGTAATGGTGCAACCTGTTTAACTGCTCCAAGGATCTTTAAAAATGTCGCTGGACTCGTTATAGAACTCAACTGTGATATAGATCCTTATTTTAGGGCAAGGGGTGCTGAGCCTACTCCTGAGAACATAGTAGAACTAGTACGTGTAGTAAAGTCTAGAGAGTTAGATTTCGGAGTAGCATATGATGGAGATGGAGATAGAGCGTTATTTGTAGATTGTAGTGGTAGATTTCTCTCTCCTGAAGAAGTAGCTATAGTCCTCATAGAGGGGCTAGATCTGAGAGGAGACATAGTTGCCTCTATAGACTGTAGCAGATTACTTGAAGACTATGCTGAAAGCAGAGGCCTAAAGGTCTATCGTTCAAGAGTGGGACACAACTTTGTAATTAAGAAGATGGCTGACTGTAATGCTATTATAGGTGTGGAAAGATCTGGACATATCGCTCTCTCTACCTATCGATACGCTGATGATGGAGTTCTAATAAGCCTACTCGTAGGTAGAGCAATTCAAAGCCTAGGTAGAAAATATACCTCACTTATCGAGAGTAGATATCATATGAAGTCCACAAAGCTTAAAGTACATGAACAATTAAAGACCAGAGTTATGGAACATCTTAAAGAGCGTATAGAGTCCATGGAAGAGGGTAAGATTACGCTAATAGATGGAGTTAAATTAGACCTGGAAGAGGGATGGGTCTTGATAAGACCCTCGAATACTGAACCAGTAGTGAGGATTACTGTAGAAGCTAAGAATCCCAAAAAACTAGATGAACTCTTTAAGAAGTATGTTGAAATATGTAAACAAACTATAGAACTCGCTTCTAGATCAACTCATTGATCTTATGAATACTCGATAAATCTAGATCAACGATCTTAGGCTTAATATATCGACAGTACCTCATAAAAAGTGATATCAGGTAATCAGATTCTAGTTCTGTAATCCTACCTGCTTTTCTCAACCTAATGAACAGTATCTTCCTAACAAGAGGGCATCTTCTAAGGAAGAAGAGAGGTTCCAATAATGTAAGTTCCTTTTCATGTTCTTCGAGAAGGGGTAAAACGTCTCCTCTCTCCACCTTAATCATCTTTCTAAAGTCTTGATCGAATAATAGTGAAAGCATGATACTTTTATAACCTATGAGAACAAGACATTTCATCCTGTACTGAAGCGAAAGTTTTAATGCGATAGAGGCGGCATATCCTATACCTACTAAGGTATCTGCCTCGGAGATTCTAGTTTCAGCAGAACTTAAAAGTGATATAAGATTTTTAAAAATATCTCCATTGAATGTACTATTCACAACTATGACTTTCAGGCCTTTACTCTTGAGTGTTCTTACCAGTTTATCATTTAACTCCTGTGATCGTATGGGATCTTTTACTAATAGTACTCTCATGTCCATGCATAAGTCTTGGGATTACTGTAATTAATATTTCCTCTTAAAGATATTTATGGTCTCTGATAATGAATTAGGGGGCGAGAATGAGCTACATATCTAAAAGAGCTAAAGTGAGTAGAACCGCAGTGATAGGAGAATGCGTGGTTTTAGGAAGGAGCATGATAGGAGATTACTCATTCATAGATAATGAAGTAATTATAGGATATCCTACGAGGAAGAAGATCCTGGACATAGTCAGACACGCCAAAAAGAGTGATACACTCTATGAGATTATGGATGGAATGAGTGAAGGGACTGAGATAGGCTCCAATGTCCTCATAAGAAGGGGAACTGTGGTCTATGAGAGAGTTAAAATAGGAGAAGGGGTAGAGACCGGACACAATGTTCTAATTAGAGAGGATACTACGGTAGGAAAGGGAACTAGAATAGGAAGTAGTACGATAATTGATGGTAGAGTTACTATAGGCAATGAGGTGAATATTCAAAGTGGTGTCTATATTCCCCCTATGACCTTGATAAAGGATAGAGTCTTCCTGGGTCCCTTTGTTACAATAACCAACGATCGATATCCTCCATCTTCTAGACTCTCAGGTGTAGTAATAGAGGAGGAAGTAGTCGTGGGCGCAGGTGCAGTACTACTAGCTGGAATTAAGATAGGAAGAGGTGCTGTAGTAGGAGCTGGTGCTGTAGTAACTAAAGACGTGGATGAGAAGGCAGTTGTAGTAGGGGTTCCTTCAAAGCCCATTTCCTCGAGATACATTTATGAGTTGAGGAAGAAAATGTACCAAGAAGGTAGGCTATAGTATGATGTTCATGGGAATCGATGATGAACTTTTTACAACCTTAGCCAAAGATAACGCTCATAAGGTGGTACATGTACACTCAGAACCCCCAAAACTACCAGAACCAGGAATGCTAGTTAAGGATACCAAGCTACCAGATCCAGTAAAATCAATTCTATTAAAACGTGGAATAGAGAGACTTTACAAATTTCAAGAAGAGTCTATTGAAGCTATAAGGAGAGGCGAAGATGTAGTTATCATAGCTGGTACTGGCATGGGTAAGACTGAGGCTTTCCTACTACCAATAATAGAGGATATACTTAGACGACCTCATTTCCCGGGTGTAAGAGCTCTTTTAATATACCCTACAAAGGCTCTTGCAAGAGATCAGCTGCATAGGATAAATGAGCTATGTAGCATCGCTTTTGGCCTGAGGGCTCTAGTTCTGGATGGAGATACCCCTGATGTCCTTAGAAAGAGCATTTACGAATATCCACCACAGATTCTTCTGACAAATCCTGATATGATACATTATAGTTTAGTCTACTCTCCTAGTTTTAAGAGAATAATTTCTAGCGTTAGATATATAGTGCTTGATGATCTTCATGTTTATACAGGAGTCTTTGGAACCCAAGTAGCATACGTATTAAGAAGACTTGAACGTCATCTTAAATCCTCGCCTCAATTTATCGGCGCTACTGCTACTCTGGGAAATCCTGAAGAGGTGGGTCGTAAACTCTTTAGACGAGAAGTTCGAGTAATTAAAGCTAGAAGTGGTAGACGAGGGAGAGTATACCATATATTTGTAAAACCCATAGCTAGACCCAAACTAGTTGAAGCAGTACTATTAACTAAAATTTGTACAAATTTAGGCTTAAAGACAATAGTATTCGCAGACAGTCACAGAATAGTAGAATTGCTTGTGAGATTAGGAAGGAAATATTCTCTTGATATGAAAGTACACCGTGCTGGACTAACTCCAGAAGAGCGCGCTCAGGTTGAGAAGATGCTCAAGCTTAAAAAGGTCTGTGCAGTAGCAGCAACACCAACACTGGAGCTAGGAATAGATATAGGAGACCTGGATTGTGTAATCCTCACGAATATCCCTTCTACCTTCTCTAAATATATTCAGAGGACTGGTAGATGCGGAAGGCGAGGACAATCATCGTATATCATCACGATACTAGGAGATGATCCTATTAGTCAGTACTATGAACTATATCCTGAAGATTTTTTCTCTCAAGAAGATGACTATCTGGCTATAGATTTGCATAA
>CAZFTG010000002.1:63541-76646 GCA_964522205.1 uncultured Thermoproteales archaeon | reverse complement strand
CCTATGGCATTAAAAGAGCTACACCCAGGAGCTATATACTTTCATGGAGGGAGAACTTATATGGTAGTAGACTTCAAAAAGTTTAACGCTATTGTTGAGGAACTGAGAGAAGATGTAGAACTAATGACGACTCCACTCTACTTTTCCGAACCAGAATACTTTAGGGAACTTAGCTCTAGGAAAGTTTATGGCCTAAGAGTAATATATGGTGAGCTTAGTGTTGTGGATACAGTCTATGGTTATATCGTAAAGGAGATATGGAGTGGTAGAACTCTTAGTGAAAATGTACTGGATAAAGAGTTAAAGTATAGATTTAGAACTAAGGGAATTCTACTTCAAATGCCTATTAATCCCGAATGGACACCTATGGGTAATGCTAAAGCTTTTCACGCTATAGAACATGTGATGATTTCGGTGAGTAGAACTATTGTGGGTGCTTCACAGACAGATCTGGGGGGAATTAGTTACCCCTCAGGTCACATATATATTTACGACACTACTCAAGGTGGCTCTGGAGTTTCACAGCTTCTTATGAATAGATTAGAGAAGATAATGGAGAGAGCGCTAAATCTATTATTAGCATGTAAGTGTGTAGATGGTTGTCCTAGATGTATATACTCTCCATACTGTGGAAATAACAATAAAATATTATCTAAAAGAAATGCTATTGAAATTCTTAAAGAGGTAGTGTATGGTGGAAAAAGATTGGAGTTATACGAAGAGAGAGAAGGAAGGCCTATAGCCTGACTAGCTCTACTATAAATATTCTATCGAAGAGACCTCGTACACTACCTCTAATCCTCAAATCGAAACCTCTAGATTTAGCATATATAAATACGCTCCTGAGATCTGATAGAGAGGAAATAGTGAACATAGCCCTACCTTGTCTTTTACAGACTCTAGCTGCTTGATTAATGAGAGAAAGGAGGAGAGAACATCGTTCTCCTGCAGCTATTGAGACATGATATATAGACGATATTCTGATTGGAAGAAATGGAGGGTTACTAACTACCACATCAATAGATTGCTCTCTAAAAGTAGAAATTAAGTCAGCCCTAAGTACATCAACAGTACTATCAATTCTATTCATTAACGCGTTGTCCCAGGCAGTTTTAACGGCAACCATATCAATATCAGTCATTATAACATAGTTCTTGGTTTCTCTAGCTATCAGCAATCCTATTGCTCCAGAACCACAGCCTACGTCTAAAATCCTCACATCCTTACTATCTTCTGCCCTAATGTTCTTAAGTGCATAGTCAGTTAGTATTCTCGTTGTTACTGTTCCCAGAGGCTTAAATACCCTATGTGGTACCTTAAGTATCAATTTTCTCTTTAATGAAAACCTGGGTATAGGGATGGCGTTGAGTAATATTAGTAATAATGCTGTTAACCATAATACTATCTTCACAGCCTTCTCCTAATGATTTTAAGTACTATTATTATAAATATCACTGATAGTAGTATGAACCCCAAGTATATAGTAAGAGTGGAGAGAGCTGAAAAAGTTGTTAAAATACCGAGAAGTGTGATGAAAGAGCTTAGAACTTATCTTAAGCCTAGTATAATAAGAAGGTTTAAGAATGATGTAGTTATGTGCCCTGTAAAAAAGGAGAGAGTTCCATTCCTCCTGTGCTATAACTGTAAGAATTTCATAAGACGAGTGAGAGGAGAGGTACACTGCAGAGGAGCTCCTATAACATAAAATAGTTAAGTATCGATTTTTCTACAGATGGCGATTTAAGAAGTTTAAGTAACCTTCTAAAGTCTTCTTCCAATACTGATCTAAGTCTTGGATTATAGAGCGCTGCAGCTGGGTGAAGAGTTGGAAAAACCTTCACCTTCTTATCATCAATAGTTATTATGAAAACTTTACCCCTTATGGCCATTATACTACTACATTTCCTACCTATCTTTTTGAGAAAGTAAGCAGTACTATGCCTACCGAGCGCTAATATTACTTCGGGTCTTATGATCCTTATCTGTCTATCTAGATATGTGGAACATACTCTAATTTCATCTTCTCGGGGATCTCTATTTCCAGGCGGTCTGCACTTTACAACATTAGTTATGAATACTTCGCTCCTATCGATACCAATGTCATTGAGGAGCTTAGTTAAAAGCTTTCCAGCAGATCCCACAAATGGCCTTCCCTCTAGATCCTCCTTCTCCCCTGGAGCTTCTCCTACTATAATCAACTTTGCCCGAGGATTTCCTTCTCCGGGTACTGCTTTATTCCTGAGCTTCCATAGCCTACATTTCCTACAGTTCTTCACTTCTTCAGCTATCCTTTCTAGTTCATTCAATTCTCTTCACCATCTTTTATAATCACCACACCTTTTCTCGATTTAGCTACTACTTTAACTTCATCTCCTGTCCTTACTTCTTCGAATATATGTCTATCCACACTATCCATGAGAGGAATATCTCCCAATATACAACCTACTAAAACTATTATTTCACTTCTGAGGTTTATAATAGCCTTAGGTGCTAGTCCTCTTCTAGCCAGTCCATATAGTACATATGCGCCTACAGTACTTCCTTTTCCATAGGGGAATATGAGAATGGAGTCCTTAATACTGCAACCATGTATTGAGTGCCCTTTTTCCACTATAGTCCCAGTCTTAGGATCTACACCACCATAAAATGAAATGGGATCTCTAGAGACTAATGCCTTACCTACTACAGTTCCTTCAACTAGAGTTCTACCTTTAAAGACCTTCATTTTAGGATCACCTCTCGTGGTACTATGCTCACCTCAAGTCCTTGTGAGGAAAGATAGTAAGCTGCCTTTGCAGAGTCCGTGATTATTCTCTTAATGTCCAGGTTTTCCAATGGTGCTACTACTAGACAGGTTCCAGGCAGTACTATAAATCCTCTTTTACGTAGTTTATCTATAAGTTGTTTAAATTTCTGATAAACCCATGCTGATGTAGTTAGGATAACACTGATATCTCTATGCGTACTTGTAGAGTACATGAGTATACTCTTTAGTTCTGATGGCGATAGATGAGGGCATCCGAGTAGATAGGCATCCGCTTCCTCAAAACTCATTGTTATCAGCTCCTCGCATTCTCTTACCTCTTTATAGTCTACTGTTATTTTTTCTAAATTCCTTAAGTGCCTAGTTGCTTTTTCAGCTTCTGGTGATATTCCATCTAAGTGAACCATGCCTATAGAACTAGATGCACCTATACCTGCTAAGAACTCTTTGATATAGCCATATACTTTACACTTTATGAAAGGTACACCATTCTTAACTACTCTTCCTATTGTATATCCTACTATAGATGGGGCTATCTTATTGTTCTTCATTTCACTCTCTAACTTTTTATCCACCACTACTACACATGAGGGTAATCTACCCTCATCAGTTCTAAGACCTATCAGTGGTGCTCGTGCTACTATTGCCTCCAGTATTGTAAGAGGGGCTGCTTCTCTGTTAGTCCTAGCTCCGAGGATGGTATTAGCATATAGAACTGCATTACTCTCCCCCCATCCTATCTGCTCTCCTAGTGAAGGAGGACTATATTCATATGGAATACAGCTTAGGGTCAATTCTGCTCCCATGGTACTTAAATAGGAGTGTATTTCTTTCTGTCTTCTCTCGAAATCCTCAGAGACGGGAAGATACTCTGTATTTACTGGAATTGCCGAGGGATTTGTTGTCGTCCTACAGGCTACGTTAGCATTTAGTTCAACTAGCTTCCTGATGAACTCTAGACCTTCATCTCCTATATTTTTGTAGGATATTCCAGATATATGAGCTCTCTTTAGCTTTACTAATCTTGTTGCACCAAGTACTTCTCCTACCTTAACTATGGTTTTTAAGGCTATTCTTTTTGCTTCTCCCTCCTCTCCTTCAAGAATCATCTCTTCATGTTTCGTAAGGTACACGTTAACATCGTAGTATTTAGAAACTTAAACTTTAATGGTGTTATTATCAAGAGCCTTCGTCTGAGGAAAATGCTAATAGAAAGGTATAAAAATGATAATGATTACTTTCACCTTTCTCTATCTCAAATGTAACTTTAATAATCTTTGAGTAAAGTGATATTAGTGGTGAATACATTGCCTACTAAGAGTAGTTCTGTACCATTAGAGGAAGATGCTATCGAAGATATAGAAAGTATAGAATTAGAGGATATAGAGGGGCTTGGAAGGGTTACAGCTGAGAAACTGAGAAATGCTGGAATATACTCGATAAAGGATCTAGCTACGTCCTCAGTTATGGAGATAGGGAATATTATAGGCTCCGAACATAGGGCTAAGATGCTAATTCTGAACGCGCAGAAGTTACTGAGTAGGGGAAGGTTCTTTATCACAGCTAAGGAGTACTACGAAGAACGACAAAAGATCAACCAAATCTCTACAGGGTGCAAGAGTCTAGATGAACTATTAGAGGGCGGTATAGAGACCAAAGCTATTACTGAGCTTATAGGAGAGTTTGGTGCTGGTAAGACTCAGTTGTGTCATCAGTTGTGTGTTATGGTTCAGCTTCCTCCTGAGGAGGGTGGTCTCTCTGGTAAGGCTATCTATATAGATACTGAGGGTACCTTTAGACCCGAGAGGATTATCCAGATTGCAGAGTATAGGGGACTAGACCCAGAAAAAATATTGAATAATATAGTCTATGCAAGAGCATATAACTCGGATCACCAAATGCTCCTAGTAAAGGAGGCCAAGAAAATAATAGAACCAGAAGAGGTAAAGCTCCTAATAGTGGATAGTCTTGTCACGTATTTCAGATCTGAGTATCCGGGAAGAGAGAACCTAGCAGCAAGGCAACAAAAGCTGAATCTTCATATAAGTCAGCTCCTTAAAGTAGCTACAGCCTATGATATAGCAGTAGTAGTGACTAATCAGGTAGTCTCAAGTCCAGACTTCATCTTCGGTAATCCACTAAAGCCCGTAGGTGGAAATATAGTAGCTCATGGCTGTACCTATAGGATTTGGATAAAGAAGGCAAAAGAGGGGAAAAGAATAGCTAAGATAATAGATTCACCTAAACATGCTGAAAGGGAAGTTGCATTTCGTATATCCGAAGAGGGAGTAGTAGATCTATAAGGTTAAATTGATATAACAGAGTAATCTATTCTCTTTAGGGGTGCAACCTCATTGAATTCATAAGTATAAAAGAGGTATTTAATAGACCTCTAGGAGATGAAGTCAAAGTTAGAGGATGGGTATATAGACATAGGGTCCAAAAGAACACCGTATTCATAGTATTAAGAGATTCATCCGGCATAATTCAACTCGTAGTTAAAGGTAACAGCGAGCTCTTTAAAAAGGCTAGTAAGTTGACTATCGAATCCTCAATATGGGCTAAGGGAGTGGTTGTTGAAGACCCTAGAGCGCCTGGGGGACGAGAGATTAGGGTTAAGAAACTTGGAGTGTATAATATAGCTGAGTACTTTCCTATAACCAAGACGGCTTCACGGGAATTCCTATTAGATGTAAGGCACCTCTGGATAAGGAGTAGAAAGATGAACTCAATACTGAAGATTAGACATGAAGTGTTTAAGGCTATTCGTGAGTACTTTGAAAATAACGGATACATCGAGGTACAAGCTCCTACTTTCATAACAGCAGCTGTGGAAGGAGGCGCAACACTATTCCCTGTTAAGTATTTTGATAAGAAAGGAATTTTCCTTACCCAATCTGCACAGTTCTATCTAGAGGCACTAATATACTCTTTAGAGAAAGTATACACTATAGCACCCTCCTTTAGAGCTGAAAAATCTAGAACCCGAAGACACCTAACAGAGTTCTGGCATGCTGAAGCAGAGATTGCCTGGTCAGGTCTAAGTGATATTCTTAAGATCCAAGAGGAATTAGTGTATTATATAGTGAAAAGAGTACTCGAGAAGAGAATTGAAGAATTAAACATGCTCAAGAGGGATATAAATAAACTTGAACTTATCCACCCTCCTTTTGAGAGAATTCCCTACGATGAAGTTATCCAAAGGCTTCAAGAGAAAGGTTTTAACATAAAATGGGGTGATGACCTAGGTGCCGATGAGGAAAGAGCTCTAACTATGGAGTATGAAGAGCCCTTTTTTGTCGTAGGATTTCCTGAAGAAACTAAAGCATTTTACCATAAAAATGATCCTAATAGACCTGAAATAACTCTATCCGCAGATATGCTAGCACCTGAGGGCTATGGAGAGATAATAGGAGGAGGAGAAAGAATTGAAGACGCTGAAGAATTGATAAATAAAATTAGACGATTTGGTTTAAATCCTCAAGACTATAAGTGGTATATAGATCTTCGTAGACTGGGATCAGTCCCACATGCAGGCTTTGGACTGGGTATCGATAGGGTAGTAATGTGGATCTGTGGATTAGATCATATTGTGGAGGCCATTCCCTTTCCCAGAACTATTAGAAGAGTCTATCCCTGATGTTCTAATGCCTAAAATATCCTCTGCCTGATTCTCTTCTCGCTCACCCACTCTAAGCCAGAATAGTATAGCAGATATAACTACAGTAATACCCACTCCTACTATGGAGATTAAAGCCACTATATGGACTATTTGATAATAACTAGTATATTTGTAGCGTGGGACCATGTATAGATATACATATGATACAAGTAGTATGAACAATATTATATTAAAGAGGGGTATGAGCCGCCTATACCTCATTTAACACCCATTAACTCACTAGAGATGTCCTTAATAAACACTCTTTCGAGTACAAGATAGCGGTAAGTATTTCCCTAATGGGTATTACTGTAAAGCTTAAATTTAAAGAATGTAAATTAAAATATGAACCTAAGGGGTGATCGGTATACCTAAAAACCCTACTATAAAGGTATTACGAAGAAAAGATGAAGTGTACAGACTAGTGTTGGAGAGAGGAGAAGTATCCACAGCAGAGATAGCTAATGAGATGGACCTGACACTATCTCAAGCATACTATACTCTAAAATTGCTATCCAGAGAGGGGAAACTGCTTAGTGAGAGAAAGGGAAAAGCATCTTACTGGAGACCTATACGATAATCACTTGGTACACTCAATACTTGAACCTCAATCCACAATTCCTACAGTACACAGCCTCGAGAGGATTCCACGTCTTGCACATAGGACATAACTTAAGTCCCCAATTAATCCATACCTCCGATACCTCTCTAACAATACTCAGAATGATTATTATGGGTACTGTACAGGATACTATAGCTATCAGTCTACCTATAGGGTTGTTCATTATTACGAAGGCTACAATCCCTATTAACGAGGAGACTACTACAGTTAAGTGATCTCTTGGAATATTTCTAAGCTTTCTTTTCCAATCTTCCATGTATCTATTATAAGATTCTATTATCGGATTCAATCCATCATAATCACTAATAGAGGCAGAAGCTATTGAAAGATAGAATAGAGGAGAGGGAGCTATCGCTACCGATGGAATAATCCATGTTATTGCAGTAAACATTAATGTGGGTAGTTTCCTAACTAAGAACTTAAGAGGAGGCTCCGATCTCTCTGCTAGGTTTAATGCCTCTACCTTGATCAGATAGGAATAGGTCCCTAAAAGAGGAGATACTACTAGAAGAAAGAGAATATGTCCTAGGAAGAATAGCCATATAGGGGTGATAATATCCCAACTAGGTATTATACTACCTGACCATACTAAGATCTGGAAAACTATGCTAACCACTCCTATTACTAATGCTACCATAGTACTTGTTCTCATGTGGTATCAACGAAATCTTTTTCCTATACTTCATTATTAAGGATTTTTATGGGGGAGGCACATGGGTGTGAGGGTAGTAAGTGAGAGGGAGAGATTCATTAGGATAGGTGCGCATAGTCATATCAAGGGTCTAGGACTTGAAAAAGGAAGAGCAAAGAAAATAGGTGATGGACTAGTAGGTCAAGAAAAAGCCAGAGAAGCCGCTGGTATCGTAGTTCAAATGATTAGAGAGGGGAAGATGGCGGGTAGATGCGTTTTACTAGCAGGTCCACCTGGAACTGGAAAGACCGCTATAGCGATAGCTATAGCTAAGGAATTAGGAGAAGATACACCATTCGTAGCCATATCAGCTTCAGAGATCTACTCTGCAGAACTAAAGAAGACTGAAGTACTAATGCAGGCCATGAGAAAAGCCATAGGTGTGAGGATACATGAAATGAGAAGAGTATTTGAGGGTATGGTTACTAAGTTGGATATCAACTTTAGAAGACATCCATACAACCCCTATCAACAGATACCAGTTAGCGCTATAATAAAATTGAAGACAAAATCTGAAGAAAAAACTCTAGAAGTAGATGAGAGTGTAACTGAAGAGATGATAGCCAAAGGTATATCTGAAGGGGATGTTATCTGGATAGATGCAAATACAGGAAGAGTGAGTAAAATTGGTATCTGCAGTGAGTATTCCAAAAGATACGATGTAAGCGCTACTCGAGTAGTTCCCATGCCTACGGGTCCTGTTGAAAAAGAGAAAGAATTCGTGTATACTGTAACACTACATGACTTAGACATTATGGAGGCAAGAGGTAGAAGTCTTTTAAGCCTACTCTTTGGTGGTGGAGGAGAAAGAGAGATACCACCTGATGTAAGACAACGAGTTGACGAGGCTGTAAAGAAGATGGTTGACGAGAAGAGAGCAGAAATACTTCCGGGGGTCCTATTTATCGACGATGTACATATGTTGGATATTGAGGCTATGAGCTTTCTCTCTAGAGCCTTAGAGAGTGAATTAGCACCTATACTAATACTAGCCAGTAATAGAGGGTTTACGAAAATTAGGGGAACAGACATAGTATCGCCACATGGTCTTCCATTAGACTTACTGGATAGACTGCTCATAATAGAGACTAAACTATATGATCAAGATGAGGTAAAGGAGATCCTGAGGATAAGAGCTAGGGAGGAAAGCGTTGAATTAAGTGAAGAGGCCCTGGATATGTTAACAAAGATAGGGTTAGAATCTAGTCTGAGATACGCAGTCCACCTTCTAACTCCTGCTAACATTATAGCCAAGAATAAAGGAAAAACCATAGTCGATGCAGAAGATGTGAGAGAGGCTAGAGCACTCTTCTCGGATGTAAGAGAGTCAGCAAAGTATCTAAAGGAATTCGAGGAGGCATTTCTTAAGTAGATTTTTTCAATTTGTATTCGTATATAAGTATTATTGTAATTATTATAAAAACTATCTGTCCTATGTCTACGTGTACATCTAAAGTATTTCCATAATAGCCTGTATAAAACACAAGTGGTCCTAATATAATCTTATACCCAGATCTGAGTACAGTGATTATAGTATAGTAGTGTGCTATCATGAAGACCACTCCTGAAATGAATAACATTGACGAGATCTCATGTACATCACATAAGTAGAGTACTAATGAGAATAGCCATATTATGAAGTTCACTACAGCTATTCTCCATGGAACATACCATCTTAATGTCCGAGGGAGTGGATATTCGCTAAGGTAATCTTCGAGAGGGATTCTTTGAGCTATTAATGTGACTATTATAATTAGAGTGAGAGAGATAATATTTATCACGAGTTCTTTCTTAGCTAAATTCAAGTCCTTTACCCTCCAGACTATATGTACGTTAAAATAATGTTTACTATCAGTACTGCTAATGAGTACATTGAGATTGCATTCACAATTTTTTGTGCCATAGTTTTTTCGAAGAACTTCTCAGCTACAGCTTGGATAACCTTACTACCATCTGTAATATACATTGGTAACATGTTTATCACTGCGACACTTCCATTAACTATTATAATCCAGTACAGGTAGTTAAATAACTCCATGGAATAATAGACGTCCTCAACTCTAAAGAACCTAGCTCTCAAGTAGTTTGAAAGTTGAACCCCCATAAAACCTCTACTTTTATTATTAGGTGCTGCTGCTAACCTGATTTTTACATACATTGGAGATCCATGCCTTAGTATTTTTAGTACTATTAGATCACCCGGTTTACTCGTGGAAAGTACTCTATGAAGACTCGATACATTATAAATCCTTGTATTGTTTATACTTAGTATGAGATCACCACTCCTTAATACACCATGTGCTGGATAGCCCTCTAGTGTATTTATCACTACTATCATATTCGGTTGCTCGAATATGAGAGAGACAAGGCCTATAGCGATGAGGAATACTACTATATTTGCAAGAGATCCCATAGATACTATTCTTAGTTTAGATAAAGGTGATGATTTGTTAAATTGTTCTTCATTAGGTTCTACAAAAGCTCCTAGAAATGCAAAGACCACAGCTACACCAACTGACTTTACCTCAACATTTTCAGAAATAGCCGTAAGCGCATGGGCAATCTCATGCGTAAGAAATGCTATGGTAACTGATAAAATAAAGTATGGTAGTAGGTTTGGCCCTATGGTTATTCCCGGAACTATAGGAGTAACAGGTGAAAATTCTTTACGTACAGTAAAATAGTTTATTATATTTATATGAATGAAGTAGATAGCAATAAGCATCAGAAGAATGCCTATGATAATGGATAAAGTAGAGACTATTTTTGTGATTCTCGATAATCTGATTCCTAGAGAGGTTATCAAGTTATTAAATTTACTAGTTTTTGCATAGATAAGGAATGGGTATATGGTTATATTACTCTTTTCTAATTTCTTTCTTATCCTAGGACTACATACATTTATTACATAGAGAACAACCCATAACAGCGTTAGTATGGTTAGGAACTGTAGGGAACCACTATAGAGGTCGAGTGTACTTGTATACAAAGCCAACACCAAGATCGTAAGATTTACCCACTATATTAATAATTTTCTGTCTAGCCTCCTTAGAGGTACAGAATAGTGGTATTATATCCGCCTTTGTAGTCTCATATATATATATCAATTCTCTAAACCCCTCTCTATCCAGTGTTGAAAGGTGAAGGCCTCCTATTATAGCCTTCAGTGGAGGATATTCACGTGTTCTCAGTACTATTCTATTAAATCCGTATGCTGCACATCCTATGAATAAAAATGTCTTTTCATGGTCCACTAAAATCATGGCGTGCTCTTTATATGGACCTAAGGACAGTATTCCAGTGCTGTATATCTTATCCTGAATTCTCATAGGCTCTTCTTCTCTGATTACATACTCAAACTCCTGAGTTAATCCTCCAGGAGGAGTACAGACGAGCTTAGGCTTGAACTCAGCTATGGCTTCCTCATAACAACCTGCTAATGGTCTCTTCCATATAGGTATGAATAAAATATCTACTTCCTTTAATGATAAGCCCAGTGTGGTAGCGTTTCTTTTCAATATATTTAGGGAGGGGCCTGTGGAGAACAGTATTCTCGTACCTTCACTGTGTTCCACTAGGATGCTTAGACCGTGTGCTGGGACTACGTTGGTATGTTTGTATTTCATAGATACAATTGTGTCTACAAGTACTGTAAATTTCATTTGTTGTCCTCTAAAATGCGCCTCCTTATAAGATCCATACTTCTTTCTAATATTATCGAGGTTGGATCCTCAAGTTTTGATAGAAGTTCTCTAGTATTCTTTCGATAATTTTGTGGATTCTCTATTATTTTAAGTACAGTAGATCTAAGTTTATCAATGCTGAGATGATATATAGGAAAACCCATATCCTCTAGAAATTTCTCTATATCCAGTCTCTTAGGGAAGAATGTAATGGCTGGTGTACCCATTAATGCGGCCTCCGTAGCCATAGTCAATCCTCCAGTTACTACAAGTAATGCGTAGTACTCTAGGGATAGGGTGTCGACTGCCTTATCTGGTATTATTATATTGTCACCCAATTCTTGTTTCAGGAACTCGTATTGATCTACATATCTAGGTAGTATTACCACATTGACGTGCTCTAATAACTCGGATATTATGTTTGACATTACTGATTGCTTTATATTCATAGTTGGATAATAAGCTGCTTTGAATTCCCCTGGTCTTAGGACAACATATTCGTACTTAGTTAACCCTAGGTTTTTAAGTACACTTTCCTTTGGACTAAACTTATTAATCCACATGAGTTCGAAGACTCCATTAAATCTCACGAATTTATCCTTGTTTGAATCTATATTTAAGTATTCATTAAAGGCTACAGCTTTTGGAATGATTACCGTATCAGCTAGGGGTACGGTGAGCTTATTCACAAATATAGAGTGAGGTGTATCGCTCAGTAGGAGTATGGGTATTCTAAGACCAAATGCTACTCGTGTTCCTTCTGGAGACGTCATGGAGATGTGAATATCAGGCCGCCTTGTGTTAAGCCAGTATCTACTCAGTTCTAGTTGTCTCTCTGAACTAGCTATAAGCTTACTTAAGAGACTCCTACCTCCATACTCTCCTATTATTACAGGTTCTACTCTCCCGTTCTTCAGAACTCCTATAGTATAGTCGTATTTCCTACATGTAACAATAACATCTATTTCCCGTTTTCTAAACTCTTCATAGAGATAAACGGATATTAGGGCCTGTTTGGGTGTTAGTACATCTATCCATGCGATAGGATTCATAGTGTGCTTTCCTCTTCTTTTGAGATTGTTTTAAGGTATTCCTGCACGAATTTATCTATTATTTCTTTATCTTTAGTTGAAAATTTAGGATTTCTCAGTATCCTCTTGACCTTCTCAGTTGTCATGAAAGCTCTAGTGTATAAGAGTCCGTAGTCTCTATGACTTGGTAGGTATATCTCCTTCAGGTATCCTAATTTAATCAGCTTTTTTAGTGTTTTATTAAGCTCTCGTGAATATATACTATCCTTATGCTCGACAAATTTATAGGAAAAGTGCGCACCTTGTTTCTTTAGCCTATATACTATTTCTGTTATACTTCTATAGTCCATAAGATTGCTAATGCTTGCGAGTAGGTATAGGAGTTTTCTATCCGAGAGATTCAGCCTCGAGGTCAAAATGTGTCCCATAGAAGATTTTTAATCTCTCTTAAAAATTTTGGGGATGCAATATTATCTTAAATAGGCGGTCTTAATATTATAGAGAGAATGACTATAGGTATTTGCCAGATATGTGGCAGTAGTGCCAGACTATTCAGGTGTAGGATGTGTGGTAGGTATGTATGTAGTCTTGAGTTTAATGAAAAAGAAGGGATTTGTGAGATATGTGAGATGACTCTGTGTAGAAAGTGTAGG
>CAZFTG010000002.1:13497-63441 GCA_964522205.1 uncultured Thermoproteales archaeon | reverse complement strand
TGAAAAAGAAGGGATTTGTGAGATATGTGAGATGACTCTGTGTAGAAAGTGTAGGGTAAGACTCTCAATAGCAGTATGTGATTCCTGTGGTGTACTAGTATGTGAGGATTGTTCCATTAAAGTAGGGGTAAAGTATTTCTGTAAGGATTGTTATAGAATTAAGAGTTTAAAGGAGTCTTAGTTAAACAGCTACTTGCTTTTTCGCCTCTTTTAGTTCTTCTATTCTTGTTGCTAGTAGATAGGGTGATGTTGTATGAATGTCGAGTCCTAGCTTTTCGATAGAGGTATAGTATCAATTGAAATATAGACTGGATTAAGTCTATGTAACTCACTTCCTACCCTCGGAACTAGAACTTGCATTGGCACACTTCAGAGAGAGTTCTTAGTTAAACATTGCATTTAATTACATCATGGAGTACCTATTAGAGAGGGCTAATGATGATAGTTGTTCCTAGGATAGTGGTGGATTCCAGAGAAGCAGTGCATGCTAAGGTAGTTCTAAATAATCTAAAGCATCTTGGTGCTATTGTAAAGGTAATGCCCCTTACTGTAGGGGACTATGTAGTATCTGATGAAGTAGGAGTAGAAAGGAAGACAGTTAATGATTTTATCAATACACTAACTAAGAGGGATTTATTTTCACAGGTCCTTATGTTGAGAGAGGCTTATCCCAAAGCTATACTTGTACTAGAGGGTAGTCTAAACCGCGTTCTTAAGTACAGGAAAATTCACCCTAATAGTATTTACGGTGCAATAGCTAGTCTCGCACGAAGTGGTATAGCCATTGTACCGACTAGCGATCCTAAAGAGACAGCTAGATTTCTCTTCTTAGTGGCTAGTCAAGAACAGCGTGAAGAAGAGAAAAGACCAGAGGTGAAGGTAGTAAAGAAAGTAGAGAGTATACAAGAGCTACAGGTTCTGTTCCTTAGTAGCTTACCGAAGATAGGGTATGAAAAAGCAGTAGCGATACTGAAAACCTTCAGAACTCCTATGAATGCCATTGTGAACTTTAGAGCCTGGAAGAGAATAAAGGGAATAGGTGAGGATACAATACGTAAAGTCGAAAAAGTGCTTATAACAGAATATAGAAGTTCTTCAGGGAATATATGATGGGATAGATTTTTGTGTAAGTGTTCCGTATCTAATTATGTATGATAGAAAGTAGATCTAAGGAGGAGATTGAAGAAAAATGTCCTTTATGGACCTCATAAAATATCTAGTGAGGAGGAAGAGTGTAAAGTATATAGATCCTGAGATTGATGAGAATTTGGAAATTAGATATCCAGTGCTAGACTTTATCCAATCCATAGTAGGAGAGAATGTGGAGGAGTTACTTCAAGAGTTAAGTGAAAAAAATATACTTAAAAAATCGATTATAAGTAAAATTGTGAGATGCCCTAATTGTAAATCTCTTAAATTAGTGAGTAAGTATGTTTGTTTTCGATGTGGCTCTGATAACATTAGGCATGTTTATATCCTCACACACATACCCTGCGGATTTACAGGATCTTCCTCGGACTTTAAGAATATCGGCAGAAAGATGATATGTCCTAAGTGTGGTAAAGAGCTCAAAGAAGGAGAGTATGCCATTAGAGGGGATATATTTATTTGTGAGGAATGTAGAAGTACTTTCGCCCAACCAGAAGTCGTATACATGTGCGTAAAGTGCAAAAAGGAATTTACAGCGAAGGATGCGTACTATGGTGATCTCTATCGTTACGAAGTTGTAGTGGAGGAACTGACTAAATACGAATATATAGTGGTGAAGGATCTAATAGAAACTGTACTAAAGAAATATAATTACTCGCTTGTAGGGTCTAAAATTAGGGGACTAAGCGGTATAGAACATGAGTTTTTAGCTATTGGCATTAAAGAGGGAAGGACTGTGGTCATCGACTTCATAAGAGAGGGAGAAGACGTCGAGATGAAGCTAATAACCACCCTAGGTAAGGCTGTAGATCTTCCTATAGCTGTAGATGTGCTAGTATTGGTACCTGAGCAATATGCATTGGAGAAAGTAAGGGGAGCAGCTACTAATGTTAAAGTACTGAAGTATAGGTATATTGATGAGATAGAAAGTATAATTAGTGAATACTTGTAGTAGTACACTTTAAGGTATTCTGATGAAACCCTCGAGAAATGAGAATATTATGGTATGAGATATCAATACTATCGTCAACAATATTACTATATGTATTAATCCACCTATGATTCTTCCCTCGTAGATTTTACCAGCTATTAGTCCACCGAATACGGCTTCTATAATGGCTAGGTAATAGAATAATGCCTCTACTACTTTGAGACTCAACCTCGGTGCTAATAGTATACCTGCTCCTTTTGCCATTTCAAATAGTGTGTTTATGAAGATTTTAATGAGAATGAAAGAGAGAAACGTTACTAATATTACAGCTAGATATATAATCAACATATATGGTTTCATATTGGCCTTTTTCTCCTCGTTAAATGCTATTATATCGGATAGTACTTGTGCTGATGTATCTAACGCATTAGCCACATCACCACCACTTCCATAAAGTGCTGCGAGTATTGTTAATGCTCGAGATATTATGAGAGAGTGCTTGAATTTAGCTATATGAGCTCGTACAGCCTCTTTAAAATCCTCTCCGAGACCGACTCGTACCATACACTTGCCTATCTCTTTACCCAATACACCAAAACCTCTCTTGGATGATTCTTCTATCGCCTTGAGGTATGGTATACCTGACTTGATAGCCTCGCTTACGGTCTTCATAAAAGAGGGGATACTCATCTCCATACTACTCACGTGCTTCATATTGATAGTATGTACTATAGCCAAGGGTAATAATCCCAGAATTATAGCTATGGTAATGGAATAGTACAGTGGCTTATATGTTATCAGTGGTATGAAAGGAGGTACTATCTCTACAATTCTCTCAGCAGGAGCTAGAGGATGGTATTTAGAGAATAGCAGGAAGAATAGCATACTAACATAAATGGGAAGAAGTATGGAGAGAGCTATCAAGATTAATTTGACCCTATAAGTAATTTCAATATACATGTTTACACCCTACTTAACCATCCATCTATTACTATTAATACTATTAGTGAAATTACTGGTACAAGTAGTAGTACTACTAAGACTATAAGTGAGAGAGGATCTATGCCTAGTATAAATCCTCCCATAGAAGACATCAGTACTAACATGACCATAAGGACTATGGGCATGACCACGGTGATAGTCACATATACTTCTGATATTATAGAGAGCCCATTTGTGATATCTCTCAGTAACTTCCTTCTCTTTTCTATCATTGAGGATACCATAAACCTCAAAAACTCTGCGGGACTTCCTATAGATATTATGCTTTCTCTAATTCCTTGAAATAATTCTCTCATAACTTCAGAGGGAGTCCTCATACTAGCATTTCTAAGAGATGTAAGTGCATCTAGTCCCAGTATTTTCATATCTCTTAAGAGGAGAATTAGTTCTTTTCTTATCTGTTTATTATCTTCGACCTCTAATACTGTATCCATTATTCTCTCTATATTCATTCCTATAGCACTTAAGGTTGCTATAAGGCTTACAGTGAATATTAATGTTGACTCGATCATATATTTTCTGCTTGAATATCTTATTCTAGGATAGTAAATAAGTAAAGCGAATACTGATATACCTGTGATAGCTGATAGCATAAGGGATAGTAGTAGTGCTGGTATCACTGGTACCTTTAAAAGGCTGTAGTGTACTATGAAAAGTACTGGTGCAAAGCAGATAGAGGTAGCGATAGGTACTATGTTAAGTAATTTTAAATATTCATCAAAGGGTTTAGTGATGCCAGATGCTATATATATTCTCCTAAATTCCTCTATAAAACTACTCTCTAGTAGTCTTCTAATCATGGGATTACCTCTATTCTCATTAAGAATCTCTCAGGATCATAGTAGTAGTTTCTAATGACCTTACTAACATCATCGAATCTACTCAAGTTCTTCTTACATAGATACTCTAATACCTTACGTCTTCTATCTACTTCGAGAAGGAAGTCCGTTTCTTCTTGAAGTTTTTCTTGCGCAACTCTTTCTAGAATTATGCTCTTATTCTTTCTCTCCAGCTTATCCGTAACAGGATTCCAGGAGAATACCTCATTGCTTAAGAGCTCTCCAGTATCTAGATCTATCCCTAGTATCTCGTGTACTGATGTAACTCTTCTAATTATCTGTCCTCCTCGAACCATTCTCTCTATTTGAACATATAAATTCACCATTGGTATCAATAGTCTGGGAATATTCATAGGCTTACTCTCTAACCTCCTTATCGCATATTCCACATTTTCAGCGTGTATTGTACACATTCCAGTATGACCAATAGCTATGCTCTGAAAGAAGGTGTAAGCTTCTTTTCCTCTTATCTCTCCCACTATTATATAATCTGGTCTCATTCTAAGTGCTGACTTTAATAGCTCGAATAGTGTTACATTCTGTACCCATCTCTCTACTGCTGGCCTAGCGATAAGCGGCACCCAGTTTTCATGTGGTAACCTTATCTCTGCCACTTCTTCTATACTGATTATCTTTGCTTCAGGCTTTATGAGCATGGCTAGTGCATTTAGTAGTGTGGTTTTTCCAGCTGCAGTAGCTCCACCTATCATGGTACTTTTCTTGAGGTCCATCATTAACCACATAAATGCTGCTGCTTCGCTAGATATAGTCCCAAAGTTTATTAGATCTACTATAGTATATGGATCTTTTCTGAACTTCCTTATAGTGAAGGTACTTCCTCTCCGTGAAACTTCTGCATGGGTTAGATGTACACGATAACCCTCTGGCAGTGTACCCTCTACTATGGGAGTTGCTATGGAAATCTGCTTTCCAGCCTTATAGGCGAGTCTAACTATAAATGAGTTGAGTTCAGTACTAGAAGTGAACATCACGTTAGTGGGAAGTGATTCATATCTCCTATGCCACACATAGATTGGCGTATTCGTACCATCACAACTAATATCCTCTATTTCCGTATCTCTCATCATTACATCTATCTTACTATAGTAAAGTAGGTCTCTCAATAGGTAGTACAAAATCTTATCTATAGACTCTTCATCTATTTTTATTTTTTTCTTTTTAATGAGCTTCTTAATTAAAGATTTTAGATAACTAATAAATAGCTTTTCATTTTTTATGACTTTTAGATCAATTTTTCTATCCTCTAGTACATACTTTTTTATCTTTTCTATTGCTTCTATATCGGTTTCAGATAGTATAGGTTCTATAACTGTATACTTCAATTTTCCGGTTTCTAATTCCCTTACTATTGCTGCATATGCAAATGGTGGATTTATAGGATGTATTTCTAATAGTAGTTCATTTCGATTGTTGATGTTAACTTTTCCTCCCATATTACAATCTGATGATTATTATACTATCGATAATTTAATATTTTGCGGTTACTCTCCTTCTATCTTCGGTACTACAGTATAATACCTACTGAACCTTCCAGGCTTCTTGACCACCTTTATATTACTATAATCTGCATTAATGAGGTTCATGCTTATAGTCCTTGAATCTAATCCCGCTCGTTTTGATATTCTCATTACTTCTTGAATTAATATGTCTATATCTTTTTTAATTCTATTTATTTCATCTCTAAATCTTTCTGAATTCTTTATGTATATAATTCTTATTTTCTCTCTTATAAATAATCTAATAAATAATACAACAGGGAATATTATGAAGAGAGGTAGTATAAGAGCCATAGTAAGTGTGGGAATTCCAAGTAAGGAACTTAGCATCGATATTATGAGTAAAGCAAGTACCACTTTATATATTTTGTCCATAATCTTCTCATATTTGAGATATTTTCTTGTTTCTCTTATTTTAGTACTTCCTAGGACCAATCTTTCGAGATCACGTCTTACCTCTTTCCACTTTCTCGCTCTTCCTCCTAGTTCTAGTTCTCTATAGGTAAGTATTAGCCTATCTATGTCGGTAAAGTATCCTGATCTGAAGCTATCTAAAGCCTCTATTACAGAGATAATCTTCTTGATCCTCCTCTTAAGGTATATCAGTTCACGGCTCATCTCTACTCCCCACGGTATAATAATATATTACAGCTTACTTATTAATGTCTGAAACATATGACGACATTCGGAGGAAAAGTACAGGCAATCCCTGCCGAATTTTGGAGGAAAATCGTACACATACTTCTCTCTATGATCCTATTAATTCCCCTTGTATATTCAAACTTACTATTGCCTTACGGTATAAATGTAGTACAGTTCTACGTAATGCTCGTTCTCATCTCACTATATCTAAATGCCGTTCATATTAGGATCCCTTCTCTAAGGAGTGAATTGAAGAGTTTTATTAGAACAGCTAGATATAAGGTAATGGAGCAGATGATGAAGTTTCTCAAGCTTAAAGAGCTGGGAGCTAGTAGTGTAGTAGAGGAACTTGAATATAGACTGGAGAGAATTGAAGATATACTCGACTCACTAATAGGCTCTATGGAGAGAGAGTATGAGAGAAGATGGGGATATATAGGTGTAACCTTTACTACTTCCACAGTACTTGCAATGTACATTCTATTTGGAGAGTATGTTAAGTATGGAATTCTTGGCTTACTGATATTTGATCCTATAGCTGCTATAGGTGGGTTTCTTATCGGAAGACATAAATGGCCTCTCGTGACTGCTACTATAGAAGGTAGCGTTTTAGCATCAATTGCGTACTTCATATTCATCATAGTCTTAACGAAGGCTACTCCTATACTAGCACTAGCTATCACCTTAGCGATTATGCTAGCTGAAGCTTACGGAATTGAAGATAATGTTTCCATTATCCTCGCTGGTACTATAGTAGCATGGTCTATCTCAAGGATCCATATCTACTCTGTACCATAGATACCAAGTATACTTAGCTATTGAGGATAGTAAGATTAGCTCGATTGATTCTTAAAGAAAAATTAAACCTTATCTAAAGGGATTAAAGCGGGGGAAGAATTACTTCTATAGTATTATATCCTATTTTATTAAAATCTACTATAACTTTTTCGTCAAGCTTGCTGTTACTCTTTCTGAACACTATAATGTACCCTTCTCCTCTTCGTCTCTCGTCAAATGCCCAGACTAGCTCTAGTTTATACTTTAGAAGAGTCTTGTAGAATGAACATACTGGTGAACCTGTTATCCCCTTACACTTTCTACATCTAAAGAGCTGTACTACAAAGGGTTCTACTTGTCTCTCCATAAGGGGACAAGGAACAAAGGACGGTATTCCATCCTTAGGTACAAAGATGACATACTTATGCCTCTTTTTAAGGAGGTTATAGATGGTCTCCTTAATATAGTCCTCTATGTATTCTCTAAGTATAGTATTACTTCTTATAGTCTTTAGGACAATATTAGGTTTCTCTGATAGCTTTATAGTACCGTCAGGGTAGTGTATTCTAATAGAGAAATCTTTGATATTTTCACTTGCTAAGTTTTCTGTATAGAGTTCGTCCTTCATCATACACTCCTTACATACGTTCCAGCTAGGAGGCATAAGGACTTCTCTTTTACATCTAGAACATACTTTTTTCCGTCCATTTATATAGTAGTGTGATATTATTACCTTATCCTCTAATCTAATATACGTATAGTTACCTATACATATCTTCTCCTTGGTAAACCTATCTAATCTAGCTACATTGACATAATATGTATTGTTTAGATAGAGTGTAAGTCCACCACACTTATGGGCATGCCCGAATACATGTACTATGGGGTTGTATTCCTCTATGAGCTTATTTATAACCATTAACCCCGTATGAGACCCGCGTTTATATGGAGTGTACTTAAAGCCTCTATCGAGTATTCCATAGGGTGGATAGTGTGTTACGAGTATTACTTTCTTCTCTCTAATGGAATATGGTCTGTACTTTTCACCATGACCTACTATGACTATATCATCTATTTCAAAGGGGCCGTTATTGTCCAGGTTGATCATATCTCTGCTATCATATTCTTTACTTCCTATGTCCCAATTTCCCCTTATGTATAGGCCTTTAACTCCTAGTGTACTTAGTTCCTCAAGTATAATCCTCAATCTCTCCTCATTCTGTGGTGATCCTATGTCTCCAGCTAGTACTATCAAGTCTACCTTAAGCTTCCTCTTCTCTACATCTTCTATAAGGGACTTTACGGCTTCCATACTACCGTGGATATCTGATACTACTAGCAGTCTAACCACTCCTAGTACACCTATTCTTAATCTGAAGTGGTCTCATTATAATTTAACGTCGTCATTTACTTTAATATTAAGAACTTTTACTCTCCTTCATTTCCTGTACATATGCACCACAAAAGGGACAGTGTATTGAGCTGTGTAGTATTACCTCACCACATACGTTGCACCTTCGTATAGTACCACTCACGTCTTCTGGCAATGAACTAAGTTTATCCCAGTACCAGCTAAGTCTTCTGTTTAGACTTAAGAAGAGTAGAGTACTATAAATTAGTGGAAATAGTGCTATGAGTACTGGGGGAATTATTAGTAGCTGTGGATTATCCTTGAATATATCTACTAGTAAGTATGTGCATACAATCTTTTTATAATCCTCTGTTAATGATATCGCCGAGAGGGAGACTATAAAGGCAGTAAGTATCAGTATTTTACGTATCATAGAATGTCTTTTATTAAGCAAATCCCAAAAATCTTCATTTTTCTCCTCCTTAATGTATGAAATATTTTCTATTCTTGGTGTTATTATTAATATGTTATAAAGATCCCATATAGACAATGATAGACAGAATACCAGAGAATGCATCATTATCAACATAGTGATACAGTTTACGATAGATCTTAACGGAGGGGTGAGCTCAGTCCTTAAGATAGCAATTGTGACAGAAGGTAGCACTGTTAGAAAAATCATCATGATTACCAAGAGAATCATGTTATCCACTATATCGAGGATAAGCCTTCTTCTCAGCCTTATTAGAGTTCCTATCAGCTTAGTGGAACTTTCCATTATTCATGTTGATCATCTGTTCACTAATAAACCTTTTTACTTTCATGATCTACCCTACATTGCATATGTCTCATAGAGTATCTGTAGTGATTCCCGTCAGAAACTGTGAAAAGACCCTAAAAAGACTACTTGATAGTATGATCACTCAAACCCTTAAACCTGCTGAGATAGTGGTAGTAGACGATAATTCTACAGATAGAACCCCTAGTATTGCTTTAAAGTACCCCATTATACTATTGAGAAAACGAAAAAGAGACGGCCCTAATACCTGTAGGAATATAGGAGCTGAATGTTCAAGTGGAGATGTCATAGTATTCACAGACGGCGATTGTAGGCCATCTAAAAACTGGATAGAATCTATAGTATCTAGGATAAAAGATGTGGATATTTTAGTAGGTAGTGCTATAACGGATAATCTCGATAGCTTGATTAGTAGATACTTAGATAGGAGTCTAATTTCCCCTCTACAAAAGTACACTAGAGAAACAATATTAAATGGAGATTTCAAGCCGTTTATGATAGTGACTACTAATAATATAGCAATTAAAAGAGAAGTTTTGGATAAACTTGGAGGGTTTGACGAAGAATACCTCTGGTATGGTTGTGATGACATGGATTTCGTCTATAGAGCCTTAGCTCAAGGATATAAAGTCCTTTGTTCCAAAGAGGTGATAATATACCACTACAATAGGACTGCCCTCCGCAGTATAATTAATCGGTATTTCCAGTACGGTAGAGGTTTTGCCATATTTGTAGAGAAAAATGGAAGGAGTATTTATAGTAGGTCAGTTAAGTTATTAATGCTATCTCTCGTAGGTTGGTATATCTTACTTGTAGTCCTCCTTCTTATATCCCCCTTAATGATACTAACTCAGATAGTGAGTACTTATGTACTAATACTCTCATTATACGTTAAAATCAAGAGATTTAGTAAGGAGACTATATTTTACCCTATTCTCGACGTACTGCTTGCGACCTCATCTGTGCTAGGATTCTTTGTTGAGAGGATAAAGAGAATACTTAAACGCGAACACAATATCTATTGAAGTACTTATCCTCTTTAGTTAACAATTTTATAAGATAGTGAAGTATAGAAATAAGTAGAAGTACCTGACTAGTATAGATATAGCCCCGGTAGCTCAGCTGGGTGGAGCGGCGGCCTCGTAAGCATATAATTGTGAAAGCCGAGTAAGCCGCAGGACCCGGGTTCAAATCCCGGCCGGGGCTCTAGTAATTAGTCGAGAATTAGTTCCAAAATCCTTTTAAATAGCCAATGATGTTATCCTTATCTTAGAGTAGACTGTGATGTGTATGAGCAAACTTGGAGGTTATAAGATAGACGAGGAAGAGTTAAAAGAAGTATTAGAAGAGGTATTTTCGCGTAGAACTCTCATGGCACTCTATGATCTGTTGAATAAAAGAGTGATTAAAAGGGTACATGGTGTTGTAGCTGCAGGCAAGGAGGCGAGAATATATTGGGGGAAGGGTGTGAATGATGAAGATCTAGCTATAAAGATATTTCTCGTGGAAACTGCTGAGTTCAGAAGGTGTATGCTTAGATACATAATAGGGGACCCTAGGTTTAAATATGTTCGAAGGGATAGATGGCATTTGATCAGATTATGGTGCAGTAAAGAGTACAAAAATCTAATGAAAGCTTATGAAGTTGGTGTTCCCGTTCCTAAACCTATATCCTTTAAAGAGAATGTTCTTGTAATGGAGTTCATTGGTGATGAAGGTACTCCTGCTCCACTAATCAAGGATGCACCTCCTGAAGATCCCGACAAAGCTATGAAAGAAATAATAAACTATATTGATGTACTATTTAATAAAGCAAAGCTAGTACATGCGGATCTCTCAGAATATAATATAATGAACTATAGGGGTAAGTTGTATTTAATAGATTGGGGTTCCTCTGTACATATATCTCATCCTGAGGCTACAAGTTTTCTTAGAAGGGATCTGACAAATATAATTAGGTTCTTCACCGAACTGGGTGCTGAAGTAATTGATGTTGAAGAGTGCCTCAGGAGGATAATTAGTAGGCAGTCTCTTCCTCTTTAAGCCAGTCTAGGAGGCCTTTCTCCTCCAATTTTCTCACTTCACCGTGTTCATATCTATATAATATGTCACCTCTTTTATCGGGTTGGAAATCCCATGGTCCAACAAGTACTATATCTCCCATTCTCATCCATACTCTTTTCTTCATCTTTCCAGGTATTCTGCATAGTCTTACCTTACCATCTGCACACTTCACTTTAACTCTGTCGTATCCTAGCATTTGTATTATTATTCCCAATACCTCATCTTCTGCTGGTAGTCTGAGTTCTTTTTCATTAACTGAAGACTTCTTCTTGCCCATAATGCTCACTAATTTAAGTGCATGCACATATTTAAATTACTCGAATGGAATGACTTTAGAAGACCTCTCTGACCTAGAACTCTTAAGTTTTAGTACTCTTTGTAAGCTGGGGGAGAATGTAAAGGATATTGTTCCATGATAGAATGTCGATAGTATCACCCTCTTTTATCCATAAGGGTATAATATCTCTTCTTAGATCCATTATAGTATAATCGTCTAGTAGCATGAGTGTTATAAATGGTGGGTTTACTGACATGACAAGTGCTTTTCTAATATCACTTGAACTAACTCTCATGATATCTTCCCGAAAAATATTTGAGAGAGAAATGTTCTTCTCTTTATAGTTCACTAGACTAGTAAGTTTAACAGTTCCTCTGCTAATCTCCTTTACTAGATAAGGAGTCCTATCTATTACTATAATTTCGCCCTTTCTGACAGGCGGTAATAGTACTCTTATGGTGGCTCTTACAATTCTTCTTCCTGTTTTACTCGTACCTATTTGCTTTACCGTCTCTAGTATTTTCCCCATGTATCTTACCTGTATAGTATGAGCTAGTTTTCTAGCTGCATTTAGTGAGATTAATTTAAAGTCTAAAATCCCATTACCTACTACCTCATCTACTAGGATAGCCCCCCTATCCCTCTTGTACAATTTCTCAAGTTCTTCATGTGCTATCTTGATTATCTCTCTCATCTCTTCCTCACTTAATTTTCTTCCTTTCGCTCTCACCTGAATTATTGCTTTTTCTTTCCTAGAAGCTATAGCTTTACAGTTCGGACATAATTTGTACTTGACCTTAGCATTAGTTCGATAAGTCTCTTTATAGTATTCCATAGTTTGGTGAACTCTCCCTAAAACTTGTACTTCTACTGGTATGTTGTCTTTAGTACTGGGGATACGTGATAGGTGTACGTTTATCTGTAGCATTTTAACCTCTCCTAGTGGTTTTAATTTACTCTCAATCCTACGTGCTATACATTTCTTAATAGCATCTACTATATCATGTTCTTTCATTATATACCAGTTACCCTTTTCTAGGTATGAGAAACAATCTCTGCAGATCGTTATCTCTACCAGAGGCGGTAGTTTGAGTATTCTATGAGTATTTCTGTAACACTTAAGGCATAAGTTATCTATCAGTTTACTTGTAGGTAGCCCGCATATTGCACATACTCGCTTGACCATTAGGATCTACCCTGCTCTGAAATATGCATTGCTAAGTTAGTATTAGTTGTATGTGTGGTACTCCTTCTACTGATATTATTGCTTTTCTGAGTAGATCATTATCTCCTATTAGCTCTTTCACTATCCTTTCTCCTACAGCATTCACTATAGTTGCTTCTCTAAGTATGTTAAAGAGTTCCTCTGAACTCACCTTTTCACCACCATAAAAATCTGGGTTTACATACAATCTGAGATCACCTTCCTTGAGAGTCATACCTAGGAGTTCACTATCGCATACAGCTACTATTACGTCTCTATTTCTTCTATGCACCTTTACGTAGTACATTATCCTTATCTCTAGTATTAGTATGTGCCATTTTAATTAAACTTATGTATCATATAGACGACTATGCGTTCAATGTTGCCTTGAAATCCTCCTCTGTTTCTCTTGATAGTCCAAAATATTTAAGTTGATAAACGTGACTATAGAGTGGGATGAGGGCTGGTATTTCTGATATATGATGAAAGACACCAGGACTGAGTTTTACTGTTCACTTCATCCGTAACTTCATATGCCGAATTATATCTTTTCGTATCTGCTACGGATGGGTTCACTACGGCTAGTATCCCTCCAACCACCCTACAGTGGTCTACCACCCTCGGGTAATTGGAGTTCATTTAGGGTTCATCACCCTCACTGATCATAGGGTTCACACTACCAGTAGTGAATAGTAAAAGAAACTTTATGAATCTTAATAGCCCTGAGAGGTATAGAAGGACACATAATGGTATAAAATGCTACAGTTTAACGTTTCTACCCTTTAGTTATGTAGTCCTGCTCTCTTTAAGTTCTATCCTCATATAGCCATCCTCGCTTCTTCCTAGGTCAAACTCTAGAGTAATTGGTTTAATATCCCTCCACTTCATTTTTCTTATAGTTAGTGTTCTAACGTAAAGATTCCTTCTCGTAAATAGTTTCAATATGAATAAGCCATCCGCATAATCAGATAACCTATTCCCCATCTCCTCATCACAGGTGACTATAGTAGTTAAATCCTCTCTCTCTTTTATCATTCCTAGCATCAGTCTTGCGAGATCCTCTCTACTATACCCAGCTCCTTGAGGGAACATGGAACTCATGGTATCTATCACTAGTCGAACTCCTTTGATCCTATCTAACTCTCTCTCTAATTCTCTGTAGGCGTTAAGTATTCCCTTGTGGGCATCTCCTCCCATTACGACTAAATTTACTCTCATAATACTCAGTTGATCATCTCTGATTAGTTTTGAGACATTCCATCCTAGTGTTTTCATCCACATAATTACTCTTTCTGGAGGGTCTGTAGAAGATACGTATACTGAAGGCTCACCGATCGATGCTCCAGTTAATACGAATATGGCTGCTAGTGTACTCTTCCCACTACCACTATCACCAGCTATTATGTACACACCACCCTTTTCTAATCCTCCTAGTAGTCTATCTAACTCACCCCAGCCGCTCATTATAGGCCTCATTCTTAGCCCTCTAGCAGTAGCTCTTCATCCATAAGCTCTTTTCTCAGTAGTTCTCTTACAGCGACCCTTATTATATGGGACTTAGACTGAAAAACACCGTTCCTTACTAGTCTATCCATTTCTCTCATTAAACTTTCCGGAAGTCTTATGGATACCCTTCTCATTTATATCACATCTCCAACGTCTTTTCATATGCTAAGGAACTAATATTTAAAACTTCTAATATATCAGATACATGTTATGGAAAGGTTCACTGGGGAGCTTATAGGAGATAAGGTCATAGTATTCGATAAAGATAAGGCTAATAAGCTATACAAGCTAGGGTTCTTTGGAAAATTCGTAGGATATAGAAAAGTGAAGAATTTAGAGGTAAGAGATTATCTAGAGCTCTCACTATTAGAAGCACTATACCTAATGGAAGAGGGAATTTTAATAGTCTACTGTATGGATAGAAGTATTACGAAGGAAGAGCTTTTAAAGATAGCTAGGAGCAAATACGAACACTTTGACGATGTATATACGGTATACCGAGATTTGAGAAAGAGAGGATATATTGTAAAATCAGGGTTAAAATTCGGTTCTACTTTTGCAGTTTATGAACATGGTCCTGGAATAGATCATGCTCCGTTCCTAGTACACGTTTTACCCTACGAGGAAGCAATAGATCCCATAGAGATAGTGAGGGCGGGAAGACTTTCCCATAGTGTAAGGAAGAAATTCATTCTCGCAACAGTAAATCCTAATAACGAGATTGAGTATTACTCTTTTTCATGGTTTGGATAATCGTATCAAATCTGGAGCCGGGGGAGGGACTTGAACCCTCGTCAACTCGGTGACCATGGACTTATCCACTGCAGCCGAGCCCCTAACCCCTCGGGCACCCCGGCCTTTATCCCTGAATATAGGTCTTTCTGACGCCTTCACCAGTATCTGAATACTTGTTGTAAATATACCTTTCTTCCATTTCATGTACTAACTCCTATAATACTTCTCTTTCTTTTTAGATAATATAAATAGTTTTTAAAGGAGATATCAGGAGGTACCCTATGATCTACGTGTGGTATATATCCTCCTTCTTCTATAAGAGGCCTTAGTCTATCTAGTTCTTTATCTATGTACTTCGGACCAGCTATTAGTGCCATTTTATCTACTCCTCCCATCAGTAGTGCTTCTCTTCCATATTTTTCTCTTAGTAGTATCGGGTCTGATCCAGCTCTAACTTCGCATGGAAAGAAACAGTTAATACCAGCTTCAAGCCATAGTGGTATTAGTAGATCTATATTACCATCACTATCCACTATATTCAACCACACTCCATGATCTCTAAGGAATTCTGTGATACGCTTATAGCATGGTACCATGAATTCTTTAAAGTGTTTAAGTGAGATCAGTGGTCCTCCCTTCCAACACATGTCTTCCCACCATCCTGCGAAGTCGGGCTTTAATTCTCTAACTATAGGTCCTATCATCTTAAGTATCATCTCTACTCTAAACTCGAACATGTCCTTGATTAATTCTGGTTCTCGATAGAAGCTCTTACAGAGTTGCTCCAGTCCCATTAATCCTCTTGCCCATCCGAAGAATCCACCTGCTGATACACCTAAGGGGTAGTCTCTCTCCTTGTATTTATCCAACAGTTCATCCCAATTATCGGGGTATTCTATGTTATTCAAGTCAAATCTCATTTTATACTCCTCCCATGTATTCCAATCCTTCACTGGAAATTCTAGGTACCTAGGTATAGAGCTCAGGTTCGTCTCATCTTTGAATATCACCTTTACGACACCATCTTCATCTCGTACTGTAATAGTTCTTTCATCTTCCTGTAAGATCTTATATTCAAATTTTCTGAATGGAATTTTCATTGCAGTAGTTTTCCTTATTTCAAATCCAAAGTATCTATCGGCGGTCTCGTTATCTATAACCCAACTAGGAAGCCCTTCTTTATGCCATTTCCTTAGTGTTTGAGGCCAGTATCCGAACTCCATATCGGGTACATGATCTACGGGCTCATACTTGAATGTATTTAGAAAACGTGTCCTCGTATTCAGCTTAAGGCTTTTGTCTATCATGTTTGAGAAAAGATTCTAACTTCTTAAATAGCTTTCCTACTAAAATACCATGCCCTCATCATTATGGCCAATTCATTAATTTTAAATGATATGAATTTTAATACCAACTCGAACTCTAGCACGATGTTAAATGAAGAACTAGAACTGCTCGAAACAGAGCTGAGAAAACGAATAGCTCCTGAGTACCATACTAAGATCTCAAGGATTCGTAAAAGAATACTAGACCTATGGAGAGAAGGACTCATAAAGTCAAATCATAGCGTAATGGAGTTTATTCTCAGTTGTTACTTGATAAGTAAAGGATATGAAGTAGAGGTAGAGGTAGGGCTTTTAGATGGTCTAGTTTGCGACATATATGCTTCCAATAATGGTAAGGTTCTAGTAGTGGAGGTAGAGACAGGATTCGTTCCTCCAGAGCATGCTCTAGACCCTGTAAATTATAGGTTAGCTAGAGAGCTTAGCAAAATAGCTAGGTACAGTAAATTTGCCGACGAATTTGGTATAGCTATCCCACCTTACCATATGCTTCAAATACCTCCCACTCTCCTAAAACCATCATATGAAAGGAGTACTGAAGAATGTAAAAAACTTAAGGTACTACTAGATCTCTACTACAAAAATCCTCCCATATCACTAGAGGATCTTAAACAAGCTAAGCTTAATGTAATCTATGTGGTCACTGTCGATGAAAATGTTGTACTAGAGTTCGATCCCATTGACTACGTAAAGATGACAATGCCCTTAATGCGAGTAGTTAATATGAAACTATAAAGTATTTATCATAAGCTACCTCTTACTCATATGGAAAGATTTGTAAAACGAGTATCTTTAGTCTGTATAACGGATGGAAGCTACATGGTTACCCTGGTGAAAGAGAGGGAGAGAGAAATGTTCAAGATATTAGAGAGAAAATGTAAAATATTAGAAAAAATTGAAGGATTACTCACAAGGTTTAAGTATAACGATATTGAAATAGAATATCTTAATGGTAGTGGTAAATTAATAGTAAGAGGAGTTTCAAGAAATGTAAGAGATATCTTAAGGACCTTGTTTGGGAATAGTAATACTTAATTATACTAATGGTTCGTATCCGAGGGATAGGGAGAGTATGCTCTTACTATTGATCAGCCTACTAATAGCCTTCTACATAGCCTGGAGTATAGGTTCTAATGATGAAACTATGGCAACTCTAGCTGGTAGTGGTTTCATCTCGATTACTCTAGCTGCAATTATAGGTGCTCTTATGGACTTTTTAGGTGCTACTTTAATGGGTTATACTGTTGAGAAGACTATAGGAAAGGAGTTGATAACTGGAAGCATGAGTCTACTAGACGTGTGTATTATACTATTGGCCGTAGCAACTTGGCTGGTGCTGGGTTCATACAGAGGATGGCCCATCTCTACAACTCACTCGGCAGTAGGTGCTGCTATCGGTCTAGGTGTTCTCAAGTTTGGTCTGTCCGGTGTGAGATGGGAATCATTAGCTAAGGTTGTTTTAGGATGGGTGATCTCACCAATAGTGGGTTTAGTTGGTTCTATGTTATTTTACTATTTAGCCTCTAAAATTATCAACCCTAGAATAAAGGGATTGAGAGGAATCATAAAATTATCGAGGTATTCATCTATACTCCTCCTAATATGGACCTCGTACACTGCATTTTTCAGAGGGGCAAATGACATAGCAAACGCTACAGCATTTTTGAGTGCTCTTCATGGACAATCTGTACTATTAAGGATGATGTGCGGAGCTGGAATGGCCCTAGGCCTACTTGTTGTTGGAAGACGCGTCATAAGATCGGTAGGTGTGCAATTGGTTGAACTAAATCCATTCTCTGCACTATGCGTTCAGGTATCTGTGGCAATAACCCTTTCTGTGGGCACATTATTAGGCCTTCCTCTATCTGGTACACATGTATTAGTTAGTGCTATTCTGGGTATAGGACTAATTAGAAGGACGTGGATAAACCTAAGTGGAATACTTGAAATATTCCTAACGTGGATTATAACATTCCCTTCCTCTGCCCTACTTTCTATTGCTTTCTCATTATTAGCGAACTACTTCGTCTCATGATCACCTGATCGCTCTAACTATTATAATCTTCAATACATCACCCACATCTTCTGAATAATCGCATATGCTCTCTAGAGTTTCTATCAGTCTCTCTAGGAGGACACTATGTCGTATAGACCTTTCTCCAGAGCATAGTGTAGCGAGCCCTTCTACATATAATGCATCCATATTTTCCTCTATTTCCTCTACTTTATGAATTAATTTTAAACTAGCTTCAAAGTCATCTGATATACGTTTTATCGCACACCTTATAGTCTCGACACATAGTCGTGCTCTCTCTATCATTTTTAAGAGTATGCGTGATTCACTATGCTCAAGTATACCCTTTTGAGTATTAGGTATTTCTAGTACCCTTGCACCGTCTCTAGCACTATCTGCTATCATATCCATACGTTCTACCACTCTTACAAAGTCCTCTCTGCTTAAGGGTGGAATAATCCCTCTAGCTAGATCCTCAAATATTTTTCTCTTTATATCATCTGCTTTCTCCTCATTTTTATGTACTTCTTTTAACCATATTTCAAATTCTTCTAAATCTCTCTCTAATAAGTGTGATATAGCATTATGTAGTGCCATTACGGATTCCATACAAGCTTCAGCATGTTTAAGTAAGAGATCCAAAATTCTTGTTTCAGAACGATTAATTTTCCTCTTAAGGACACCCCTTATGCTAAGCGGCATATCAATCACCTATATACCATATTTAGTATTATATAGATATAATTACACCTATAAATTATTTTTCTTAAGTCCACTAATGCAGGCCATTTTAACACTAATTATTGTTTAATACAGATTAAACAACTATACTAGTATAAGGTGTTTAGCCTTTAATTACGGCACTTCGAATACTATTTTTTCATAGCCCTCTATGTGATCTCCCTTCTTCACCCATACTAGTAGTGTGTTCTCTGTGGCTTCATATTCACCACTCATATATACCTCTAGTATTCTGAAGGAGCTAGGCAGTAGCCAGTATAATTCATAGTCATACTCTGCCATCGTAGATGCATACTTATTTTCGTAAGTATTAATCCCCTTCTTAAGCTCTCCCGAGAATCTTATGAAGAATACTATAGAGGGATGTGTAAGTTGTCCCCTAAATACTATATCTATATCCTCTACTGTGGGTTCTGTTACTCTGTCGTTTATGTATACCTCCTCTTCATCTAATAGCATCTGCATACTCTCCATAAGTACTTCCATTTCAGTCTCTATGTCTCCTTCATCCATTAGTCTAGCATAATAGAGAGATCTGTCCTCATAATCAAATATGAGTACTTGTACCACCTCTCCACTGGGTAGGAGATTAAAAATTCCCTGCGCATGAATAGGTTTTAACTCTCTATCTCCTAGTACCATGTTTTAAAAGGTGGAGAAAGCCTTATATCTCTTAGGACTAGGCTAGGTTATGATTATGGAGTCAGGGTATGAATGGTTATTGCCTATCATCATCAGTGGAAGCGGTGGATTTACTGTTGGATTTATAGTAGGTTACGCTCTAAAGAAATTCCTAAAATTAGTAATGATAGTACTGGGATTATTCCTAGCGATGCTATTCCTTCTGTGCTACATGGGTATAGTAGTTCTAAACTACGAGAAACTTATGGTCTTACTAGCTAGCCTGATGGAAACAATAAAAGAGGGGGCAGGAAAATTCGTCAATTGGGCTACTGTTAACATACCCTTCTGGGGTTGTTTTTCCGTAGGGGCCCTATTGGGCCTCAAGGTCGGTTGATTCAGTCCTAACTATCCTTCCACAGTAGTTGCAAATTGTAGCATCTTTAGAGATCTTAGCTTTGCAGAAGGGGCATATTGTATACTCCTCTTCTTTAGTTCGTTCTCTAGCTCTTATGTATAATATAATGATCACAAGAAGTACTACTAGTACTAGCATGTATTCCCATTTTAGGGGGTAGGATATTTCCTCCTTTACAACAAAGCCCATTTCTCTAAAATCATCGAATATACTCCTTCCTCCTACTCTCGCCATGATCTTAATAAGTTGCGACGTTGATTTTACCTCTCCTACTCTTCTCACCTCTTCAAATAACTTTTTATAAAATTCTACTCCTCCATACTTATCCCCTATCCTCTTAACAACATAGTAGGCTGCAGAGTAGTATAGTCCTTCAAGAGGACCACTATGCCAATTCGTTATCACTCCTAGATTAGGAGAGACTAGTTTTCTGAACTCTTCTGCTCCCTCTAATCTCCTTCTCTCCATGTCAGAGACATTGATATTCAGTTTCTTACATACGTAGAAAGAGAGATACTCTGCCATTCCCTCATGGAACCATCTCAATTGAGGAGTAGCTTTAATACCTATTCTTCCAAGCGCTACATGAATATACTCATGTATTAATACTTGTTCCTTATATCCTGGCATGAACCTAGTTAGTGCTAGGTTTAGGTTTATAGGTCCACTTTCTCCTAGGTTTATCACACTACTGTAAATGAATCCAAGTTTGCTCAATTCTATGAGGTCTGGGAGGAAGAATTTTACTTCAAGTTCTTTAGGAAAATCGTTGAAAATGTCTTCTAATATGGGTTTTGCACTTCTAAACACTCCCATGAGCTCATCTATGAAATCCCTGTATATTCCAGGAGCTTTAAATATTATCTTACAATCGTCTATTTTATAGGGTATATTTTTAATAGGAATCTCTTTTTGAAGCTTATAGTTAATACATATACGTGCTCCTTTACTTAAGTACCACTCACTAACGGTTCCTCCATATCTTACAAGAATAGGAGACTCCAGTACGTATGTTATATTAGCTTTAGTGCCTTGTTTATCAAAATACTTGGGTTTGTGTGGAAATTCTTTTATACATCTTCCGAAGTTAGTGAGTAATATATTTACTCTAACAGTACTATTATCACTAGCTCCTATTAATGGTGTCATAAACCATGCATCATCTCCTAAAATTAGGGTTGCATATTGGAAGGTATAGTTTATTATCATTATAGCACTTGAGTTAGAAGTATACCTTACTTTAATAAGATCATAGAAGTAATATGAGTCCTTTTCTTTCGCATGTTCTAGGATAATATATCCTTTTAGCTTTTCAATAGTGTAATTTTCGTACTTAGGTAAATATATTAAGCTTGTGCCATTTCCCCATCCTCTGAATACTATGTATATTTTAGCAGTTCCATTCTCCATAACGTATATATTCCATGTGTACTCAGGATATCTTATTTTGCTTGTATATAATGAATTTACTTTTACATAATTATTTGATATTACCGTTCCAAATATTAATAATAGGATAATAATGTATATCCTTATACTTCTTGCAAATGCCATGTTCTCACTTACGTATTCGTATGTAATTACTTCAAGACTTCGTATTAATATTAACGGTTCTAGTCTTGTCTACAAGTTTGCTAAAAAATTTACTTTATTAATGGTTTTAGAAATTTTATTGCTTCTTCTGCTCTCCTCTTAGGGGGAATTCCTCTAAAGTCTTCAAGAGATAGGTAGCCCTTAAACCCTATATTCTTTAAGAGGAGTACTACTTCCCCCCAATCAACTATTCCCTTATCAAGTGGTGCTGGAATATACTTTCTTGGATTATTAGGATCATGATCGTAGTTCTTCACGTGAACATGTCTAATATAGTGTTTGAGAATATCTACTTGAACTCTAGGCGGTTCCCATCCCTCCCAGACAGCATTTCCTGGATCGTAGAGTACTCCTATTATGTCAGGCTCTAAGCCTCTCACGAGGTCTATTATTATTCCAGCTGAGGAGGCTATACATCCTCCTCCGTGTTGCTCTAGTATAGGTATAACCTGCATACCTCTCCTTTTCAACTCTCTCGAAAGATCTATCGCTTGATTTCTAAACGCTTTTCTTATCCCTTCATAACCTCTTTCAGGACTGTATCCCGCTGCCTGTACCCTGAAATATGGTGCATTAAGAAGTGTAGCTACTTCAGCCACTTTAACTGCCATTTTCTTATTAGTGCTCCATTCATCTTCAGTGACTCCTAATTTTACATAAGAGGCAAGAGAGGGGACTTCAAGTCCTAGATCTTCAACATATTTTTTAATCTTTTTCACATTTTCGAGGTCGTAATCAATGGGAATGTGTATTCCATCTGTGTGAATTCTTATCTCTATACCATCGTAACCCAGCTCTGCTATAGTTTGTGCAGCTTCCTCTATTGACTTGTCACTGAATATTAGTGTATATACTGATAGCTTCATATTCTTCACATTACACAAGTCTATGCGTATATAATAACTTTACCTGTGTGCGTCTATGAGTTCTTCTAATATACTTCGAAATCTTTCTCTTACTTTAGTATAACTACGTGGTGGTCTCCACTTAGGGATTACTATTCTTATATCATTTATTGTTATAATCTTCCTGTACTCTATAGGATTAAGTACTTCAATAGCTAGTATACGTCTCCCTCCTTCTATGTATGGGAGATCTCTTTCATCTACACCTGAATCGGGTACTCTCTTTGCGTACTCCCATATATCGCGTACTTTTCCTTCAATAACTCTTCCAACTTTAAATTCCCCTACTATGGCTTTTATGGGTTTTGAGGCGTATACTAAAACTCTACTATCACGTTCTATGTTAAATACTTTCTTCCTTAATTCTAGTTTTTTCACTCCTCTAACCACTTGATAGGCGAATATTGGTTTAAATGACATCAGGATTAAGTTGTTCAGGTTACCCCGCTTATGGTAATCACATATTTAGATATCAATTTTTGGTTTCACGCTACTTCTCCTCAAGTACATGAATTTTATTGTTTAATAGAGACCCATCGTGAGTTCTAGTGAGTAGGTCATTAAATTTGATAGACTTAACTATTTCACAGAGATACTTAAATATCTCGTTATCTGGGTCATGTTAGGGTGAAGAGAATGGGATTGGAAGTAAAGCATTACATCTGTATGAAGTGTAAACGAAGGTTTAGTTGGAACGAAATGCTATATTTACCAGGTATAAGGTGTCCTTATTGTGGTTATAGAATAATGGCAAAGACTAGACCTCTCGTGGCAAAAAGGGTAAAGGCTATCTAAACCTATTCCTATAGATTCCACTTATGAGTTCATATATTAATCTCGCTGCTACTAGCGAGGTCACATTGTTTATGTCGTAGGGTGGATATACTTCAACAATATCAAAGCCCACTATCTTATTAGAGATTGCAGTGTGTAGAATTTCAAAGAACTCTCTAAAGCTGTATCCTCCAGGTTCAGGATTGCCTACACCTGGAGCTACAGAGGGATCGAGGACGTCAATATCTATTGAAATGTATATCTTCTCTGTTTTATTTATGAAATCTCTTATTTTGCTTAGTACTTCTCTAAGAGGAGTGTATATGTTGATAAAATCTAATTTCTCTACCTTTTCTGCAAACTCTAGCTCTTCAGTAGATACACCTCGAACTCCAACAATTAAAATCTTGTTTACCTCTTTTAGCTCTGCTATTCTCCTGACAACAGTTGCATGTGTATATTTGTACCCTAATGGATATTCATCCCTTAGATCTAAATGTGCATCGAATACCAACAAAGCTAGATCATGGTAGTACTTACTGAAAACTCTAACTATAGGTAATGTTATTAAGTGCTCTCCACCTATAGCTACTACAACTTTAGACTTATCCAGTACTTCTGCTAGAGTTTTCTCAATAATGTCAATACTCTTCATAGGATCAAAATCGTATACTACGATATCACCTAGATCACAAACACTTAATTTCTCAAAATCGATATCGAATTTTAGTGAGTAACTCTCTAAATGCATCGATGCTTTCCTTACGTTCTCCGGAGCAAACCTGGTCCCATGAACTCTCGATACTGTAGAGTCCAATGGTATCCCTACTATCACAAAATGCGCCCTCTTTAGATCTACAAACATATCACAGAATCTTAAGCGTGGTTCGTTCAAGTATAGCATTTTAACTGACCAATCATGTTTCTGGTGAAATACTATATAAATTGTAGTCGCTATGGATTTATTAGAGTACTAATAGACTAGGTAAGTGGGATTGTACATGGATAAGTACGAGAAAATACTACAGCTAGCTCGAAGGCGAGGCTTCTTCTGGCAATCCTTTGAAATATACGGTGGTGTTGGTGGCTTCATGAGTTTAGGTCCTCTAGGAGTTGCTTTAAAGAGAAATATTATAGAGAAATGGAGAAGGATCTTCATCTCTCCTCACCAGGAGTTCATCTTAGAGATAGAGACTCCTATAATCTCTCCAGAGGTAGTCTTTAAAGCCTCTGGTCATCTAGAGCATTTTACTGACTATATCGTAGAGTGTTTAGACTGTGGAAGGAAATATAGAGCTGACCATCTTATAGAACAATCTACTGGTCTTAAGGACTTAGAAAAATATAGCGCATCTGAGCTTACCCAACTCATTAGGAAATACAATGTTAGTTGTCCTGAGTGTAGTGGAAGATTGGGAGAAGTAGGAGTATTTAATCTACTCTTTAAGACTACAATAGGTCCCTATAGCGAGAACATAGGCTACTCTAGACCAGAAACTGCTCAAGGGATGTTCATAAACTTCCATAGAATATACCATATAGCTAGGAGGAAATTACCTCTAGGAATAGCTCAAGTAGGCAAAGTCTTAAGAAATGAGATCTCGCCTAGACAGGGATTAATAAGACTTAGAGAATTTACCATAATGGAATTAGAGCTATTTTTTGATCCAAAAAATCCCAACTGTCCCCTATTACATAGAGTGGAAGAGGTAAAACTTCGTCTTCTAACGGAGGAACTTCAAAGAAAGGGAGTAGAGAATCCTATAGAGGTTACCGTGAGAGAGGCAATTGAGGAAAATCTAATAAAAAATGAATGGAATGCCTACTTTATGGCATTAGCTAAAAATTTCATAGAATCTATAGGAGTCCCCTCATGTAAACAAATGTTCATTGAAAAGCTACCTGAAGAAAGAGCACATTATGCTGCACAGACCTATGACCAGGTAGTCCAAGTTGAACGATGGGGATGGATAGAAGTATCCGGACACGCCTATAGAACTGATTATGACTTAAAAGGTCATATTAAACATAGTGGTAAGGACTTAAGTGCACAGAGGATATTAAAGCCGCCTAAAATTATTAGAAGGATTGAGATTAAACCAGTAATAGGGACTCTACGAGAAGACTTTCAGGAAGTAGTACCTAAGATAATTAGAGTCTTAAAAACCCTAAACCCTGAAGATATAGCTTCGATACTTCAAAACAAGGGCTATATAGACGTCAAGATAGACGGAGGAAGTAGTTATAGGTTGACTGAGAGGCATATTGCAGTTGTTATAAAAGAGGAAAAGAAGGGAGTTGAACACTTTATTCCCCATGTCGCAGAGCCCTCTTTTGGTGTGGAAAGAGTTTTATATACAACCTTAGAATATGCCTACTCCGAGAAAAATGGTAGAATAGTTCTTAAACTACCTAGAGATATAGCTCCCATAAAAGCCTCCGTATTTCCGTTAGTTAAAAAGAGTGAGTTAGTTGAGATAGCCCTAGAAATATATGAAGAGCTAAAGCGTGCACACATAAGTGTAACCTATGACGATGAAGGAGCAATAGGAAGGAGGTATATGCGGGTAGATGAGATAGGAGTACCCTTTGCTATAACTGTAGATAATCAAACTCTATTAGATAATACAGTAACAGTTAGGGATAGGGACAGTTGGCAGCAGGTTAGAGTACATAGAGAAAAATTGGCTAAGTTCATTGTGACTGGATGTGAAAATCCTAGTCTCTCAATCGACGAAATAGTCAATGCTATTGGGACGTAGAGCTCTTAGCACTTACTTCATCTATACTTCTTACAGCAATACCGCCATCATTTAGCAGTTCATTTATGCTCTCTACATCCAGCTCACTTCCTTCCACGGTAATCTTTATGGTCTCAGTTTTAACATCGACTTCTCTTACCGAGATGTTTACCCTCTCTACCCCCTCGAGACTACATAGCATTCTAGCCAACTCTACGATTGAAAACTCTCGTGGTTTCAATGCATCTATTACTAGACGAACTACCTGTATTTCTTCACTCGCCAACTCATCCCCCTCCTACAGCATTGAGGATGAGTATCGTGGATATACCTACCGCTAATCCAGAGAGAAGCATCGATATACCGTATTTAAGTATACTTTCCTCTGAAAGTTTTGCTAGGAAAACTCCCAGGGAGAATAGGGATATCCCTATTATGACTATGGAGTTAACTAATGCTAGTTCAACGGGCATTAAACCATACATAGTGAGAATAAAGGGGCTCACTGAGATTAGTGAGAAGATTAATGGTGCTATTGCATCTATTGCAGCTGCCAGTATGGTCGTAGTGATTACGGCCCTTCCAAGAATGGACTCGCCTAGATCCATAAACATTGATTTTTCTAAGTCCTTAATTTCTCTTATTCGCTCTGCTCTCTCTGTAAGTAATGCACCACTAAAGCCTGATACTGCCATGGCCAGACTAGCTCCAATGCTCGCGTATACTATTACCCTCGCATCTATAGTACCACTCATATAGGATCCTACTATTATACCGAAGACTGTAAGAATGCCATCAAATCCATTCATTACAAAGTACCTCCTAAGGATACCACTTGCATTCATTAACCTAATGTGAACCTCTATTTTCTCTTTGAGGCCTGTATTCGTCCGTGCCCAATAATAATGCTTATAGTTATTCTTCATTCTCGTACTTCTATTTTTAACAGTATTACTTCCGGATGATCCCTCATCCATACTCTATTCTCTATTATTGTAACCTATCGCACTATTAAACTTATTCCCTTAGTTTTACTCTAAGTCGATTGAGGTTTAGTTCAATACCCAGTTCATGTAGTAAGCATATTACTTCAGGGAGAACTTCAATTAGATCGCTCTGAGTAACGGTTCGATACATCGTACATTCGTTATCCACGGTTATTGTGTTGTCCTCAACTAGATATATTATAGGATATACTTTACATCCTTTAGGCCTCCACTTATATATTTTACAGGATTTAGTGTCTGGATTGAAGAAAATACAGTGTCCTTCTCTATTTTTCAATCTAAGTAGTCCGTCGTTAGATATCGATGCGAATTCCTTTAGCTTATAACCTAAACTCGTTATGCGTATTACATCGGATGGGGTCAGCACCATTTGTGTATTCTCACAACATTTACCACATTTAATACACTTAAACATAATCCTCTAGGAAGATAAGTAGTACGTCATATTTATAGATCACTATAGGTCATTCCTAGTCACTTAAGTGCATTTAGTGAGTAGATCCTTTCGTAGAGGATGAATAGCTAATCTACGAGTTGAAGGAATATATAGTAAAGGATAAAAGTTGATAATAGAACATAACAGGGGTAAGTATGGGCAAGGATGCATATATTAGATTAGAAGTTCCAATACCCGAAGATGTAGAGTTGGAGATAGAAGAAAAGAGGATATGTGTAAAAGGTCCACTAGGACAGCTTGAAAAAGACTTTTCATATGCTAAGAAAGTGAATATATTTAAAGAAGATAATAGAGTAGTATTAGAGACATATTTTGCTAGAAAAAGGGATAGAGCTCTGATAGGAATGCTAGCTGGAAAAATTAAGAATATGATAGAGGGGGTTCAGAGAGGGTATAGGTATAGAATGCATATAGTATATGCACACTTTCCAATGAATCTAAAAGTGTCCGAAAATGAAGTGTTAATAGAGAACTTCTTGGGAAGACGTGATACAATACGAGTGAAAATACTGAAAGGGGTCACTGTAAAAGTAGCAAAAGGCGAAGTTATTGTAGAGGGACTTGATAAAGAGGCAGTAGGGCAGACTGCAGCTAATCTGCATCAAGCGGCAAAGCTTAGAGGAAAGAGAAAACTCTCACCACATGGAAGAGCAGGAGGTCCCGGAGTACTGGATGGTATATATCTCTATAAAATCGAGCATCTGAGATAACTACCTTCTGTACCGTTTTGGCCTTAGGTTGTAGCTCCTGCATTTTCTACATCTCACAGCACTCCATGCATTTCTAGCACCACACTCTCGGCATATCTTTACCTTAAACGTACTATCTAGTGCTACCTGTAGTTTTACAGGATCTGTGATAGGCATATTCATCCCTGCAAAAATTGTCAAGATGGACTCTTATTAGCTTTACTCATTACCCGAGCATTTTTTATAAAGAAAGTATTTTTAGAAGTGATGATAGAATGAGAACTATAGCTTTTGGTTGGAGAGGCTTGAGTTTTGAATTACCTAAAGGGTGGGAGCTCGTAAGGGAGGTTATAGAGAAGAAACATGGTTACTTCGAGATCGAAGATGAAACCATGTTAAGACTTAGGATTTACTGGGAGAAAATACCATTTGAAAAAAGCCCAGAACTAGATAAACAATTGAATAAAATAATAGCACAGCTCAAGAAGAAGAGCAAAGAATTGAAAACTACCGGGAAAATAAGAACGAAAGTACACCACCATGATGCTCTGTTGACTAGGGTTAAATTAAGTCCGCCTTTAGAAATGCTACTCCTCCTATGGTATTGTGAAAAGAGGGAGAAAAGTTATGTCATACATATGTACTATAGACTCGGAGAATATAAATATATTGAAAACATTCTGAAGAAAATAATCAATAGCATAAGATGTCATGGTGAAAAATACTTATGGAATTTTCAGGGAATATCAATAGTCCTGCCCTCAGAATATGAGGCTGTTGCCTACAGGGTTACCTCTGGTCTAAGCTGGCTTAGATTATACAACTTAAAGTCTAGGGATTACATATTCATATTCTACAATACCATGGGCAGTGAATTACTAAAGGATTACTATGAGAGTATGTATGATTGGTACGTTGACATGGTGAAAAAAGAAGTTGGCAAACTTATAGGTAGATGTACAGAACGAGGACGTGAGGAGACCTTAATCGCTGGACATAGGGGTATTAGAGTGGATGAAGGAAAGTTTGCTCTACTGAGAAAGAAAGTGAATGCTATTTCCTATATTTGGTACTGTGAGAAGACTAATAGGTTAATATCAGTGATATTAGCACCTTCAAAAGCAGAACACCTTGAAAATCTTCGAAAGTTTATTAGTACTTTAAGGTGCCATTAAGTATTTGTAGCTCTTGCCATCAGATATGCATCTTCCCCATCATGATAGTATCCAGCTATTACATTGACTATTTTAAAGCCTAGCTTTCTATAAAGTGATATAGCTGGAATATTAGATCTCCTCACTTCAAGGTAAAACTCATCTACTTTGTACACATTTTTCATAGCTTCCATAGCCTTTCTCATAAGTGCAGTACCTATACCCCTTCTTCTAGCCTTTGGTAGTACAGCTAGGGATATTATATGACCTTTTCTAACTATAAATCCCTTTCCTGTTAGGGATCTCCCATATTCCACTCTGCACATGATGTAGCCAACTACCTCTCCATTTAATTCAGCTACTAGAAAAGCCTTAGGAAACGACCTATAATGCTCAACGAAGAAAAATGGTGGATAGTTTTCAGGTAGCGTTGTACGGTTTATGTACAGAACTCTTTCTAGATCGCTGAGTTGAAATTCTCTTACTGTGAACACTTTATTCCCCAATTTTCCCACTCCTTTCCTTAATATACTTTACTATCGTGATGATTACTATGAGAGCTAACATTAAATATAACAACCATGGCGATCTCGAATGTATAAGTGATAGCACTCCAAGATACGGTACTATGAAAAAGACCTTCCCCTTAATCTTATCCCTCTCTACTGGTCTTAGATCTTCCATAGGATTAGCATCTCCCTTTGTTATATACTTATTACCTACTATTCTAACCAATCTATGTACTATGAGATTGCTTCCCCTTTCAAAGACTATGATATCCCCCTTCCTATAGGTGTTATCCCCTACTACCACTATCATATCTCCTACATGTAGAGTAGGATCCATACTATAGCTTGATACTGTAGCAAGTGGAATAGGTGTGCCCAGCATACTTGAAGCTATATTTGTGAAGAAGAGTAGTATGAGTACTAATACTATGAGTATGAGGTCCTCAAGTACCTGCTTTCTTGAGACCTTCAGATCGATCTCCCTATGCTAAGAAATTTAAAGTATTATAAATACACTATCGTACCTCCATAGAGTAAGGGCTTAGAAACTCATAGAGATGTAGTTGGTGTGATAAATGTGGACTCTCTCCATAGTCTCTATACCTATAGGGGTGCTGGCACTCCCCCTTGCTTCTAAGGTGGAATGGGATGAAGTGGGAGCCTAGAAGGGCATGAATACAGGACCTATGAACACCTTAGAAGCAAGAATCTCCCCACTTAAGTGGGGAGAGCCGAATTGTCTAATGTCTAAACAACGAGGCCGAGAGCAATTTATATATAGAAGCGCTATACAGAAAAGTGAGGGTGTAAGTATGGCGAGTGCAAGTAGGGGTAGGGCAGTAGCTATTCCAGCAATAATACTAAAAGAGGGTTCTCAGAGGACGGCTGGTGTAGAAGCTCGACGTACTAATATCCTAGCGGCTAGAGTCCTTGCGGAGATGCTTTCTACTTCGCTAGGACCTAGGGGTATGGACAAATTACTAGTTGATGCTTTTGGAAGTGCAACTATAACTGGTGATGGAGCTACTATACTGAAAGAGATGGATATCCAGCATCCTGTCGCTAAAATGCTAGTAGAGGTTGCTAAAGCACAAGATGAAGAAGTAGGCGATGGAACTACTAGCGTAGTGGTAATCGCAGGAGAACTACTAAAAAATGCAGAAGAACTACTCCTAGAGAATATACATCCATCGATAATAATGGAGGGCTATAAGAAGGCATTAGAGTTCTCACTTAAAGTAATAGATGAAATAGGGATAAAGGTAGACCCACTTGATAAGGAAGTACTTAAGCAAGTTGCTAAGACAGCACTGGCCAGTAAAGTAGTCTCTGAGTATAAGGACATGTTAGCAGATCTCGCTGTCGAAGCTATACTACACATAGTACAGAAGCTACCAGATGGCACCTATAAGGTAGATCTGGATGATGTAAAGATAGAGAAGAAGAAGGGAGAGTCCATAGATCAAACCACATTAGTAAAGGGAATAGTACTGGATAAAGAAGTAGTACACCCGGGAATGCCGAAAAGAGTTGAGAATGCAAAAATAGCCCTATTGAACTGTCCACTTGAAATAGAGAAACCAGAGTGGAGTGCCAAGATTAGAGTCTCCAGTCCAGACCAGTTAAAAGCATTTCTAGATCAAGAGGCTGAAGTCCTTCAGAAGATGGTGGAGAAGATAGCTTCCATAGGTACCAATGTCCTAATAACACAGAAAGGAATAGATGATCTAGCTCAGCACTTCTTAGCTAAGAAAGGTATTCTTGCAGTTCGAAGAGTAAAGAAGTCTGACATAGAGAAGATAGCCAAAGCCACGGGTGCCAAGGTAGTTACGAGTATTGAGGATCTTAAACCAGAGGATCTAGGAAGCGCCGAACTAGTAGAGGAAAGAAAAGTAGGAGAGGACAAAATGGTATTCATTGAGGGGTGTCCTAATCCAAGAGCAGTGACAGTCTTAGTAAGAGGAGGAGCCGAACACATAGTGGATGAGGTAGAGCGCGCTATTCACGATGCATTATGCGTTACACGTAATATAATAAGAGAGCCTAAAATAGTCGCTGGTGGTGGAGCTCCAGAGTTTGAGATAGCTAAAAGGTTGAGAGAATTTGCCAGCAGTCTGAGCAGTAAGGAGCAGCTAGCAGTACTCAAATATGCTGACGCACTAGAATCTATACCTACCATACTAGCTAGGAACGCGGGTATGGAGCCAGTCGATGTAGTAGTAGAGTTGAGAACAAGACATGATAGAGGAGAAATATGGGCAGGTGTCGATGTATTAAATGGCAGGATAACAGACATGCTTAAACTTAAGGTTATAGAGCCTGTAATAGTGACAAAGCAGAAACTGAAATCAGCTACCGAAGCTGCCGAGATGATACTTAGGATAGACGATATAATCGCTGCAGCTCCTCCCAAAGAGGAGGAAAAAGGAAAAGGTAGAGAAAAAGTACCGCCTGAGTACTACAGTTGAGCTTAATGAAAAGTAAAGAAGAGCCTATAATAGGTCCTAAGAAACTAACAAAATATGAATTAGCTAGGGTAATAGGTGCACGAGCTCTACAAATAGCTTTCGGTGCTCCTGTACTAATAGAAGTACCCCCGGGAGTTACAGATCCCATAGACATAGCGATGCTAGAATTGAAGAAACGCGCACTACCTATAATAATAAGAAGAAGACTGCCAAATGGAAAGTACCAAGATATACCAGTAAATTTACTACTAGGTAGTAATGAAGAGTAATTTTTCTTAATTGACTACATTTTTACATTTACCTTGTAATCCTCTCTTCCAATTACTATCTCTACCTCATCTCCTATGTCCAGTTTTCTCGGAAGTTTACTCCACTCATCTTCACTTAAGTACAGTACTAATCTAGGGTACCTCACCTTACCCCTAGTGGTTAAAGATCTTATAACCTGACTAACTACTGGAATTACTTCTCTCATAATCTCTGATTGATGTCCCTGCATCGTTATTACAGGTCCAGGCACCTCTCTTTCCTCAATAAACTCTAGTTTTATGAAGTTCTCTCCAGTCGGATCAGTTATTAGAGTCTTACTCACTAGTACTGCTTTAAATTTTACTTCTAGCATATAGGTACACTCATGTTATCACGCTGACAATACTATATAAAAACGTCGGTAGCTGTAGAATGGAATCCCCTATCGATCTAGTAGAGGTTAAGTTTTTCTATCTCTGACTATGATAATACTTGGTGAGAGGAATGTCTGAATTTGATGAATGGTGGAAAAGAACTAGAAAGCTATTTGAGGATATCGATAGACTGTTTGATGAACTTTTCAAAGAACCTTTTACAGAGGGAAGAGCCAGGAGAAGAGTGTATGGACCCTATTACTATGGCTTTAGAGTTACAATAGGTCCTGATGGAGTCCCTAGGGTAAAGGAATGGGGCAATATAAGACCAGGCCCTGTAAGACCCAGAATATCTGAAGCCATAGAACCCTTCACAGATACTATAGAGGAGGAAGATGTCGTAAGAGTGGTTGCTGATATTCCAGGTGTGGAAAAGGATAAGATAGAAGTAGAGGCTACTGAAGACAGGGTAGTGATCTCAGCATCCAATGAAGATAGAAGGTATTACAAAGAGGTAGAGCTGCCAGTACCAGTAAAGCCAGAGACTGCTAAGGCTACCTATAGAAATGGAGTGTTGACTATAACTCTGGAGAAAAAGGAGAAAGTTAAGCGAAAAGGTTTTAAAATAAAAATAGATTGATTCCAATTTTTATTTCATAATATCTTTATATACAATATTACTACTACTCATAAAATATGTTATTTCAAATGTTGAGAAAGGAAAGGTTTATATTACAATTGACTAAGAGGGTAGCAGAGAAAAGGGGTGAACAGAATGGAGGTGCCAGGAGGAGAAGTGAGAATTGGAGCCAAACCAACGATGAACTATGTATTAGCGACGGTAATACAGTTTAACCAGGGTGCTAAAAATGTCGTTTTAAAGGCTAGAGGCAGGGCAATATTAAAGGCTATAAATACTGCACAGATTACAGTGAATAGATTTCTGAAAGATCAGGTAGAGATCAAAGACGTGAAAATAGGTAGCGAAGTGGTAGGAGAGCCGGATAAGCCTAGAAATGTATCGACAATAGAGATAGTATTGGAGAGGAAATAATTTTTCTACCATACTTCCATAGCTAAGATCCACGAAATAATAATTAATACTATTACTGCTAAAAGATTCATCATATTCAAACTCTTTGGATTAATTATGAAAGTATATATACTGACTATAAGTGTTACAGTAAGTATTTGTCCATAATATTTCATCAACTTAAACCTGACCTCCACTTTACTACCTCTCCTAGCCTTAACAGTTATTATTACTGCAAGAAAGAAGGAGAGGAATAGTAAGGATATGGATATTATGGTAGTGACGAATTCTAGTTCTATTATCATGAAACTCCCTCATAAATCAACGAACTCTGGTGGTCTTTTAAGTTTGATTATGGGTATGTGAATCCATCCGGGTTTTGTACCATCCCCTATCTCTATTCTTTCCTTCTCCATTAGGCTTATTAGGATGTATTTTCCTTTAAGCTCGTTCCTACTCCTATAATAATAGAATAGAGGGATACCATACATCTTGTAGTAGTCTTTAAGTACTGCTAGTAGACCATAGATATACGATCCATCTTTATCCTTAAACGATATTATATATATCGGATAACCTATACTCGACATTGAAGCAGCGAATCTTACTAGGGACTCTAATCCTTCAACTTCAATATTCACACAATGTCTAAATTTCTCATTCATTTTTCATCACCTACTTCTCCACTTTAATGCTCACCCTTAAGCCTTCTCTTAAGTTTTTGAGGCTCACCAGATATTTATCATGCGCTAATTTACCTATGATGGTAACTCTTCTCGTTAATCTCTGGGGTTTAAGTGCAATGTATATGCTCTTAGTAGAAGGTGAATAGAATACATCCCCTGAATCTACATGTGTCGTAGGTTTCTCTAGGATAGAAGATGCTCCTATAGGTAGTTCTATAAGTCCCTCTCCTATGGGATAAATTCTACATATGTTTGGAATATTTCCTATTAGTTTACTAATACAGAGAGGAGCTTTAATAGAGTCTAGCATTAGTACTGCTAATGTTTTATCCTCTGTCTTCAATATTACTTTGTACTTCAAGAACCACCCCTCTTTTATTGAAGTAAAGGGATATATTTTTTACCACTTACTCTAAAATTATGTAGGTGGATGAATGGAACTATCCCAATTTAAAGACCCGAAGAATGCGTTAAAGTATCTTAAGAAGGAGAAGAAAAAATTGGAAGAGGAAATGGAACAACTCCTTAAGAGAAGGGATAGAGGAGAGATTAGTGAAGAAGAATTCAACAGTAAAAAGAGGGAGATTGAGAGGAGATTCATAGAGATAATGGATAGAATAGCTCAAATGAAATATTTATCAGGAATGTAAATGAATAAAAGTAAAATAATACTTTCACCCAACTCTCTTCTATCATGTTTATTAAGTTAGGTGAAAGTTAACTATAGGGTAGAGACTATGAGTGATCTAGAAAAGTATAAACTCAAATACTCCTTTGCTGAAGATTATGGAACTAGCTACTATAAATTCGGCCCTGTTGGAGAAAGACCGGATGTCATAGAGAATAGAGGAGTGATATTAGATAAAATCTCAATAGTATCAAAAATTATGGGTATTGAAAAGAATGTTATAGTCGGTCCAGAAGTTGCTACCTACATAGGTCATAGAGAAGCTATAGGAAAACACCTGATATACCCTATGAGAGATGGACTAGTAGAGAAGGAAGACGAAAGAAGCTGGAAAATAATCCATGAAATCACAAAGTATGGTCTAGTAAAGTATAGACCTTCCTCCTCCGACTTCAAAGGATTCTATGTAGCTGCAGCCCTTTCAGCTATAGCACCAGAGTACATGTATCGTAAGATCTTTGAAATACATCAGAAAATAGATGAGGAAACGGGATTAGTTAAGGCAGTCACAATAATACCACAACCTTTAGCCGTTGCCATAGCGGAGAAGTCCATAACCTGTATAGTAGTAGAGTCAGGACATGGTAATACTCAGATAACCCCCATATCTAGATATCCTATTAGAGAGGCAGTACTTTCTCTAAATAGAGGCGGGGCAGAGGCAGATGCTATTACAGCAGAGATAATGAAAGACTGTGGATATGGCGATTTGGCTAGGGAGGAGAAACTCATAAGATGTGTAAAGGAGTCAATAGGGTTAATACCGATAGACCTAAGAACGAGTATTGAAAAGGCTAAGAAGGACCCCGAAAGATTTAGAGCGATGTTTCGCATACCAAATACTACTATTACAATAGACTTAGAAGAGAATTCCTGGATGAGGTTCTTAATAGGAGAAGTAATCTTCAATCCTGAGAATGAACTATTCGAGAGCTTTTATAAAAGAGGGATGCCGAGGCCTAAGGATACTCTAGTAGGTGATACAAGAGTCCCTGGTACAGTGGATCTAGCTAGGGCTATAGTAATGTCTGCTGAAAGAACCTCCTTCGAAGTCCAAATGTACCTCTATAGAAAGATAATACTAAGTGGTGGCAACTTTTCATGGAAGGTTCCTAAAGGTCTTGAAGATGCCGCGACAGATGCCGCGACCAAGATCACAAATATGCTTAAAAAGTATAATATTGAGGCTAAAGTTGAGCTTACGAAAGACCCTATGTACTCTGTTTGGAAGGGTGCTATAGTCTATGCTATAGCTGTTCCGGATGAATATGAGTGGAGCTGGGAGAGTATGGAAGGTTGGTATAAATGGAGGTAGTTGAACAAAATGCACTTAACAGACGAGTACAGAGAATTATTAACTGAGTACTTCCGTAGAAGAGGATGTATTAAACCTCAAGTAGACATACCCGAGGATCTCTTAGAACAAGTAGATCTAGTATTGCAAGATGCTAATAATTTACTAGCCTTCAGAATCTTCCGAAGCATGGTATATTCTACAGCCGAATTTAGAGTTATGATAGAGGAGGAATTACTAAAAGCTACTAAACTAACCGAATTCTTTGACAAAGTATACCTAGTCATACCTGACACCTATATCGAAATGGCTAGATCCGTATTAAGTGGAAAAGTTCTAGACGAAATAGGGATAGGAGTAGTAGCAATAGATGAAAGTGGTAATGTTGAAGAACTACTAGTACCTAGGCCGGCAAAATTTGTTAGAAGAAGAATAGGAGAAGGTGTAGAGGAGATAATAGGAGATCTCAAGAAAAAGATAAATGAAATTGAGCTATTTTATAGTTCATTAAAGAAAGAAATTGGAGTATTATCTGAAAGAGTGGAAAAGATTGAACAATCTATTACAGTGCTTAGGGAAGAGATAAGTGGAATTAGAAGAGGATTAGCTATTAGATCTACTACTCATGAGTCTACCGAAACTATAAGTAGGAAAGACGTGCCCCCTATAGGAGAACTTCCTTCCTTCGCTCGAAATAATCCATGGCTTGATCTTTTAAGGAAAAGGGAGAGAAGATGAGGAGGAAATATGAATCTAAGTTAATCGAGGAAATATTGAGCTTAATAGATAGTAGAGTAGAGTACGACGAGAATACGAGGGAATTAGCTAAGACTATTCTTCTCGCCTTTAAAAATGAGGGGAGAAAAGGAGTTGAGAAGATGGTTGAGAACATGATGGAGGGAAAAAACTTAGATGCCTAATGGCCTAAAGATAGAGAGTCTGGAGATAAAAGGATTCAGATCTTTTAACTTACCTCGTAAATTTGAGTTAGAGGAGGCTAGATTTATACTACTTATAGGGCCTATAGGTTCTGGAAAGTCCTCAGTCTTAAAGGCTATAGAGTACGCTCTTTACGGTTCATCCTACGAAATTACCCGACTAGGACTGATTAGGTTAAAACATGAAGATATGGTTAATGATTTTAGTGATCTTTTGAATATAGAATTGATACTCAAAGGAGAACATAGAGTGAGAATAGTTAGAGGAAGGAAAAGAGGGAGACCAGGAAGACTCAGAGTATACCTCGATAATATGCCAGTCAAAAATGATGTTGAACGTTTTCTTAGAGATGTTATTATGCTAGATCATGAAGATTTTCTAAGGGAAATAGTTATACATCATCTAATATTGCGAGATATCGTCGAGGGAGGACCTGTAAGGAGAAGCATAGCCCTGGATAGACTCTTCGGTATAGAGTTATTGGAACAATCCTATAAAAGCATACCTTTAACTATGGTCGAGAAAAAGATCTTAGAGTACGAGAGAAAAATAGGAGAGTTGAATCTAGAACTAGCTAAAATAGGTACTTTTCACGATCCCGAGAGGATCAAATCTATGGAGATAGATATTAATAGACTCAGAAATAGGATTGAAACACTTCAGAGAGAGCATAAACAAGTAGAAAGCATGCTCTCGGAAATAGAAGAGACTGAGTTAAGACGCAAACTACTCCTAGAACGATACTATAGTCTGAAGAGTCAACTTGAAGAGATAGATGGTAAGTTAGACAGGGTAGAGGAGATAAGTACTGTGGAAATCATATCGGATATAGAGGATGTTCTTGAGAACGCTAGATCACTCTTTCGGGATATGTTGTATGAAGAAATGGCCAAAGAGCTCTATAAAGAGCCGAGGGTAGTACTTAAAGAAGATATCATTGAAAAACTCAATAGAATACTCCTCGCTATGAATAATATTATGAAAGACTTAGAATATAAATTAGATAATCAACTTAATGAGAGAATAGAGTATAAGAGAAGATATGATGTGTTAAGAGGTAAACAGATTGATCTAGAATCAGAGATAGAGAAACTAATTCATTACCGTTATGAGTATACGGACTTAGTTAAAAAGTACGGATTACCTGATGATATAAGTAAGAGAATAGAAGAATACGAAGCAGAACTCCTGAAACTAGGTCGGAAAAATAGACAACTAAAGAACATCTGGGATCTTCTAAAAGTGACAATCGACAGAATTGAATTAGAGAAGAGAACTAAGTGTCCTATATGTGGCAAGGAACTCGTAAGTGAAGACCTGGAGAATATGAGGAGGAGAAAGGAAATTGAAGAAAAAGATCTAGTTAATATTATTAGAAAAATGGAGGAGATTGAGAGTAAAATCAATGAACTTAGAGATATTCTAAACAGAATTAGAGGAATGGAAGAGAATATCAGAAGACTAGAAGAGCTAGAATTAGAGAAAGAAGAACTTGAAAGAAAAATAACGAAGATCAGCAATCTCCTTCACCATGCTGAAGAGAACATTCATATAGTGAAAGATAAAATGAGGAGAGCTAGGTACCTCAAGGAAAGACTAAGTGATCTTATAGAGAAACTGACTATATATTTTGAAAGAAAGAGTCTATTAGAAAGAAGAAGAGACATTCAGAAAAATCTAGAAAGTATAAAAGAGGAGTTAGAAAAGCTAAGGTACGAAGAGAGCAGATATTTGAAGTTAAAGAAGAGAAAGGAAGAACTAGAAAAGATCTTATTTGAAGATAAAGTTAAACTTGAGAGTTTGCTGAGGGAATACGAAAAGTTAAAGAAAGATTTGGAAAGAGCAAAAGACTTCCTTAAGAGAAAAGAGCAATTAGAGAGAAAACTCGAGTACTTAAGAAAACTGTACAAATACCTTGAAAATGTTAGGAAACTACTTAGAGAGGTACAGGCAGATCTCAGAGTTCGTATGTTGAAGAGAATACGAAGTAACATGAACAAGACCTTTAAACAACTTTATGTACACCCAGATCTAGTGGAAGTTGATATTAGAGCCGTCGAGACACCGAAAAGGAGTGTGTATGAAATATACGTCAGAAGGGGTAGTGATGGAACGTGGATACCTATATATTCAAAGCTTAGCGATGGTCAAAGATTAATGATTGCTCTCTCCTTACTCCTTTCTATATATAAACTCTACCCTCATAATATAGATTTCATACTTTTAGACGAACCTTTCGCTAACATAAATGGGGAGTGCAGAAGATCCATACTCAAACTTTTAGCAGACACTGAAAGCCCAAGTCAAATATTCATAGCAACTCAAGATGAATCGATAATAGACTTGGTGAAGGAAATAGTCGGTAAAGATAATATGATAGCATACAAGTTAACCTATGGAGGAATAGAGGGGCCTAAAGTCACGAGAATATGCTAGGATAACTATGGATACCTTCATAGTAGTGGATGGCTATACGGATGAGCCAGCTGGTCTTGGTGTCCCTCCCTATCTCGATGTATATCCACGGTATGTAGCTGGTGCTATATGGACAAGCATTCCGTCCGCTAGAGTGTTTTATTTTACTATAGATGAAGTACGTAGTAAATTCGAAGATTTTCTCAAGTTAGCTCAAAAAGCTAAGGTTATGATTGTAATAGCGGGGGTTGCAGTACCAGGTAAGTATCTAGGTGGAACTCCTATTACACTATCAGAACTGGAACTCCTTGGTAGGATCATAGAAAAACCAATAAAAGTATTAGGTGGTCCAGTCGCCATGTTTGGAATAGGAGAGATTGGAGGAATGATCGCTGAACTTCCGGAGAAGTTGAAGGAAGACTATGATCTGATAGTTAAAGGCGATGTCGAAATAGCGGTATATGAGCTCCTTCAAAATAAGTACTCTGTAGAAAAGGTTCCAATAGAGATCTTTAGGGAAGATTACAAGTTAATTAGGAAATTTGCTATGAAAGGTGCTAGGATTGTAATGCAACATCCGAACTATTCTAGGAATTTAATAATAGAGATCGAAACCTTTAGAGGTTGTACACGCTACTTAGTAGGTGGTTGTTCATTCTGTATAGAACCCCTATATGGAGAAGTGGTATTCCGACCTATTGAGGATATCCTTTTAGAAGTAGGTACGTTATATTCCTATGGTGTAACCTGTTTTAGAGTGGGCAGACAAACAGATCTCTACTCATACATGGCAAGAGACACCGGTAAAGAAGAATTCCCCAAACCAAATCCTCAAGCTATAGAGACTCTCTTTAAAGGTATTAGAAGCGTAGCTCCACGATTAGACGTACTACATATAGATAATGTGAACCCAGGTACTATAGCTCACCATGAGAAAGAGGCTAGAAGGATTACCAAAATTATAATTAAGTACCATACTCCTGGAGATGTAGCAGCTCTTGGTGTAGAGAGCGCTGATCCTAGAGTGATCAAGTTGAACAATCTAAAAGCCTCTCCTGAAGAGTCTATGAAGGCAATAGAAGTACTTAACGAAATTGGAAGAGCCAGAGGCTACAATGGTCTGCCCGAATTGCTTCCTGGAGTAAATTTCGTAGTTGGACTTATAGGAGAGACTAAAGAGACATACACTCTTAACTACGAGTTCTTGAAAGATGTTTTAGATAAGGGTCTTATGTTAAGACGTATAAATATTAGACAAGTACTAGTTTTTCCTTTTACACGCATGTGGAAAGTCGGCAATAGAATAATTTTAAGACATAAGAGGTATTTTCATGCTTTTAAGAAGAAAGTTAGAGAGTATATTGATAAGCCTATGCTGAAAAGAGTTGTACCCCGTTATACTATATTAAGAGACCTTTATACTGAGACTTATAAAGGAGACTACACCCTGGCAAGACAAGTGGGAACGTATCCAATACTAGTATATATTCCATATAGAGTCCCATTATACAGATTTATGGACGTCATGGTGATAGATCATGGCTATAGATCAGTTACGGGAATTCCATCACCCTTGAACATTAATGCCGTTCCCCGTAGAGCCTTAGAAAAGATACCAGGACTAGGTAAATCTTCTATCGCTAAAATACTTTCCAAAAGACCCTTTAAAGATTGCATAGATATATGTGATATAAGGCTACCTATCGATATTACAACTAGAGATAGGTTTAAGTTCTAATGACTATTCGTATAGAAAATCCTCCAACGTCCCAATTCTTCTCCTATCCTTATCTAAGTATTCCTCAAATTCTTCTATATCTTCAGTATCTTTGAGTATATTAGCCAGTACTCCGGGTCCTATTAGTGGAAGTGAAAGTAGTTTTGCCTTAGGTGCTGTAAGTATGTCTTTCAGACTTTTAAAGCCATAATTATACAATATTCTTGCTCTTACTCTTCCTATACCTTTCACACGTGTGAGCTCAAGTAATTCCTCTTTCACACCATACTTTACTCTTTCCCTTAACGTCAATAGAGTCTTGAGATGAGTATGCATTCCATATAATTTGGCTAGCTCATGAGCTGAATAAAGTAGCCATTCTGCTTTTTCTGATATGGAATAAATATCTCCTGGACAGACATCGTATTTTTCTATTAATCTATCCTCTGAAAGTTCATTTATCCAATCATTTAGTAGGAGAGCTACTTTGAGCTTGGCTAAAAATACCTCTAACTCAAAAGTATCATCTGGTGGTTCATAGAGTAGTTTACTATAGTTCTTTCTGATCCACTCACATAATCTTCTCTTCTCTCCTCGTCTAAGGTATAGCGTCGGCATATCAGGTGTCTGAGCTATCATGTGTAGGTATGTGAATTCGTGGGGAGATTTGAGTTCTTTCAGAGAGCATATGATCATCTTAGCGGTCATAGGATCTATGTATAGCTCTGAGACTCTACGTCCTAATACTGTAGCCAGTAATTGTCCTTCCTTTATCTTAATAAATTCGTTATCCTCAAGAAAATTAATAATTTTCATAATTGTACTCCTTATCATTAGTAATGAGCTCTGCTTACTAAATAATGTTTTACTAAATAACCTAAATATCTCTTCAGTAGTACTGGCAAAACCTGTTGATATTATAGCTAGTACATGGGCTCTGAGAGCATGTTCTGCTGATAATCTTGATACTATACTCTCTGGATCAGAAAGCACATATCTATCCATTAGGAGCATAAGTTCACTCTTATTCCTTGCTATGAGTATAGCTTCTCCCCATTTATCGTATTTAGGTCTTCCTGCTCTACCACTCATCTGCTTGTACTCCATTACGGGAATCTCCTCGTACACTCCAATTTCGCTATTATACCTTCTATAATCGTATACTATTACCCTCCTAGCAGGTAGGTTAACTCCCGCTGCTAGAGTTGGTGTTGCTACTATTACTTTAATAGTATTATCTCTGAATTTATCCTCTATAGTTTGTCTACATATATACGACAATCCTGCATGATGGAAAGCTGTACCACATCTTATACACTTTGCAAGCTGTTCAGTTATTCTGTTTCTCTCGCTCTCTAATAGCATTCGAGAAGTATCAAGTAGTTCGTTCCTCTCCTCTCTACTGAGAAGCTTTATAACATATGGAGCTAGACTCACTGCTAGATTTACAGCTCTCTGCCTAGTACTAGTGAATATTAATACCTGTCCTCCTTCTTCTATTACCTCTAGTGTTAAGTTCACTATACTACTTCCATAGTTTTTCGCTAAGGATTTACATGTTCCATCAGAGTATATGATCTCTTGATTTAAGTATATACCTTCTCTAAGAGGTACGGGTCTCCAGTTACTCTTAATTAGTTCTGCTTCTAGCCATTCAGCTAGCTCTTCAGCGTTACTTATAGTAGCACTTAGAGCAATAAATTGAGCTTCCGGTAAAATGTGTTTTAGTAATGTGACTAGTATCTCTAGTGTCGCTCCTCTTCTTCTACTTCCAACTAAGTGTATTTCATCGATTACAATAGTTTTTATATGGTGAAGCCATGGTGCTTTATGTCTAATTAGGCTATCAGCTTTTTCATTTGTAGTCACTATTACATCGTAATCTCCTAGCCAAGGATCTGAGCTATCGTAATCTCCAGTTGTTAGCGCTACCTTAAGACCTATTTCAGAGTACTTTGATATATCTCTGTACTTTTCAAGTGCTAGTGCTCTTAGAGGGGTTAAATATATAGCCTTACACTTCTGTTCTAGGAAGTTCTTCACTATTGCTAGTTCAGCAATTAGTGTCTTCCCTGAAGCTGTTGGCGCTGAGACCACTATATTTTTACCTTCTAGAATTCCTCTCTCTATAGCCTCCTTTTGAGGGGGAAAGAGCTTTACAATACCATATTTTCTTAATAACGACTTTACTCTTTCGTCTAAATTCAGTTCCTCTATGTTCATGGTCTCAGGTCTTCTTTATATATCCACTTCTAGGCTCGTATATCTCCCCCTCTCGTTTAAGATGATCTAATGCCTTTTCCACAAATACTCTATCAAGTCCTTCCTCTTCAGCTCTTTCATAGAGTGTATCTACTTTTATAGGCTTTCCTTTATTTTCCTCCTCTAACTTTTTGATGAGCTCCATGAGTCTAATAAACTTCTCTCTTTGAGATTTAGGCTTTCCAGTCATGACTATATCTATATCTATTCTTTTTGTCTCCATATCCATGCCTACACTCTTAAGGTAGTACATCATGAGTTCTATAGCCGCCTCTACATCTTTACTAGTAACTGTATCACAAAGTCCCATTTTAGCGTGGGCTTCTGCTAATCTTATAAGGGCTTCAAGCTGTCGTGGAGTTATAGTGACTGGAGCATTAGGATCTTCACCTCGTTTTCGCATTTCAACATAGAACTTTACTAATTTCTCTTCAGCTTCTGGAGAGAGTCTTGGATGTACATACTTTCTCGCGTATGCAATATACTTTTTGAGCGTATCCAGGGGGATGTACTCTGGATATACTTGTTTAGATACTTTACTATGCATTCTTACGAGGTGTTGTGCTAATTTGGAATCCCTCTCTTCTTCAGGTATATCCGTTATGACGAATATTAGGTCAAATCGAGATAGTATCGTCACAGGTAAGTCTATATTTTCAGCTATAGTCCTATTGGATAGGTATCGTCCATAGGCTGGATTAGCCGCAGCGAGTATAGCAGCTCTTGCATTAAGTCTTGCAACTATACCTGCCTTAGCTATGCTTACAGTCTGTTGCTCCATCGCTTCGTGTATACTGACTCTATCCCTGGGATCCATTTTATCAAACTCATCGATACATGCTACTCCTCCATCGGCTAGTACTAGAGCCCCTGCTTCAAGGTAGAACTCTCCAGTGGTCTTATCTCTCACTACTGCTGCAGTGTTGTGGACTATGATTCCATTAGCTATGAAATTATGGGTTCCTCTAACTGTAAGATCATAGACGTAGGGGATATCCCTTGAGTCCAAAATCTCTAGTTTCTTTATCTTGTCCCAGAATATATCTGAGTTAGCTAGTTTGTCAAGGTATTGTATTATCCTCTTGACATATTCCATTTGAATACGAGCCTGATTAATCTTAAGGTTTAATTCGTTAGCCAGTTTTGTATTTTTCTTATGTAGTAATGTTGTTAGCTTTTCCAGAATGTCTAGAGGCACCTCTATATCCCTGTCTCTCCTTTTAAAGTAATCATAGAGCTGATTTTTATCGATCCCTAGGTCTTTTGTAAGGTATTCCAATGCGTAGCTTGATAAAGCATTAGCTATCTTCTCCTTAATCTCGTGTGATAAGGATATTTTTACTTTTTTGATCTCTGCATTTTTTAAGTAAGCAACTATTTCCTGAAGTTTCCTTCTTGAAATACTACTTTCGTTATATTTTTTCTTTAATTTTAGGTCGTAAAATTTATTGATTATTTCTAGAGCTTGATCAATTTCTGGAATAACATCTATATTTGTATCAATTTTCACTCCTTTTGAAAGAACTTTTTTAAGTTTTTCTTCTTTCGCACTATATTTAAAACCGATTAGGTCTCTAAACTTTTTCATGTTCTCTCCATATATCGTTAGAACATACTCATCGTGAACAGTTCTTATTATTCTTTTATGTCCATTCTTGTCCGTAAATTCCTCGACTTTTCCTGCGGAATTTCTTTTTCTCAAGAAGGATATTATCCCGAATCTCAACAATACTAGTTGCAGTTTTTTAGCTAATTTTTCACTTGCTGTAACAAATTCTATAGTTGAAGAACCAGTTTCCCTTTCTATTACGCTGGCATCACAATCAAATAAACCGGAGATAAACGCCATTAGTTCATTATTAGGTAATAGTAACATTATTTCACTCATATCTATTTTATGTGCTTCTGGAGATTCCGGTATTCCAAGTTTTTTGAGTATATGAGCTATTATTTTTGAATGAAATCTTAAATAAGGAGTCCCGTGTTTATCGATTCCTTCTTCGACACTCACTCCAAAGAGGTCTTGGACTAGTTTTTTGAATCTATCTCTAAGTTCTGTTGAGGTATTTGAAAATCTTATTGAATACCCGCCGTAGTTTGTTTTTGAAATAGACCCGCCCCCTGCAACTAATCCCACAAAGTACATGAAATCTTGATTAATATATTTTGGAAGCTTAATTTTATCTTCCATTTTTTGTGAAAAGAAGTCTATATGATCTGAAATTTCATCATAGGTATATCCAGCTATTTTTGCTAATCTGATTAATTCTTGTAGATGGATGTTGTCTTTTGTATTTTGATTAGTCCAATTATAATAAAGTTTATTTTCATTTATTCCTAACTTTCTAGCAAGTTCTCTTGTAGTTAAATTATATTTTGACTTGAGTTTTTCAAGAATCTTCTTAACAAAAGTCTTAGCTCCATAAACAACTATATCATGTTGATCTTCTATAAGTTCCAAAGTAAATATTTTTCTTCCCTTATGTTCTAGTTTTCTTACAACAGCGATATTGTCCCCAGGGGCGAAATCTCTTGCCTCTTTCCATACTATGGCCCCATTTTCGATTGTCATCATCTTTGTTTCTGGGGTTAAGATAATTTCTCTTCCTGTTCTCGTTACAACTTTTATTAGCTTTTCAGGTGATTTTAGTTTCCAGAATTCGTTTGTCAATCTTGTTGAAATGTTTAGTGGATTTATTGTTTGTATATTTACTGGACTTGCATTTTTAGTTGCAAGTACTCCACTTCTAATCTGTATACATCCCTCTTTTATCTTCTCTTCAACTATGGTTTCTATTGGTAAAATAACACTATCAAGAGCAATTAAAGTCCCTGGTGCTACACAAAGACCAGCTGCTGTAGATCCTTTTCCGGTAGTGTAAATTGCTCTAGGTGCTAGTGTTGCTACATATCTCAGTAACTGACTCTTAGCGGTTCCTGGATCGCCCACTAGTAGTATGTTTATATCTCCCCTTACTCTAACACCATCCGGAAATACTTTAGGCTCTCCTCCAAAAAGGAGAGTTGCAATACCCTTCTTGATTATATCGTAACCATAGATTGAGGGGGCTATTGATTTAACTATCAAGTCCCTGATATCCTCTCTTTTTGATAGTTCTAAGATCTCCTTAATATCATCTTGAGTTAACTCTATTTCAGAAAATTCTTTACCCTCGATTTCAATTGAATTGACATCAATATAGGCATGGAAGAGAGGAGGTCTATCCTTCCTCAGCGTCCTTTCTTGCCTAACTTTAAGTATACCCACAATTTTCACTCTATCTCCAGGTCTTATGACATCCACTAGGTCTTCTACAAGCACCGCTTCAATGGATCGGGGTATCTGTCCTGGGGGCAATTCTTCAGGTTTTTCCTGGATTACAACTTTCTGCCATTCTATAAAGTCACTCTCCTCTGGTATTAGCTCGTATTCTCTCTTTTTAATCCCTATACCCTTCACTTCAGATATCCCTATCGATCCCTCTTGTGGCTGTACAAAGCCTTTACCTTGAGGAACTCTAACTACCACTCCAGTCGTCTTATCCCTGAATACAGCTTCTTTAAGGAGGTATTTTACAGGAGATATCCTGGTCACTATACCCTCTACAGCTACTAGTTTACCTATATACTGTGCTTTAAGTTTTCTAAGAGGGATCACGATGTCCTCTGGTGGATTTACTATGCGGATGTAGAATCTTTTTACTCTAGAAAAGTATCTTGGATTCTCTATCTGAACAAGCTCGGCTAATGCTTGTGAAGCTGATTCTAGATACTTCTCAGGACTATCTACAAGCTTAGCTGCTAACTCTCCGTTGTATTCTATCAGGTCATTAAAATCTATATAGAGCGAGATCTCTCCTTCTAAACACATTTCACGTACTTTACTTCTATACTTATACTCATTAGTAGGAGTTTTGAACTTCTTTAAAAAATCTAAGAATTTCTCTTTAAAATCCTCTTTCTCTACGGTGATCTCTTCAAGGGCTTCACTCAATCTCCTCCACCTACGTATCTGGACATATAGTTTTCCCAAGTTGCTACAGTCCTGCAGAGTGCATTATAGAGCACTCTTTCCTCAAAGCTCATCCTGCTAATGACCTCTTTTGAAACACGAGGATTCATACTCACTATCTCCATGATTTTTTGAATTCTTCTTCTAAGTAGATCTATTGACAGGCATTCCAAGTGAGTTGCTACTTTTTCATCCTCACTTTTTCTCATAAGCCTGATTTTATTCGATAGTCTAGCATAGAAGTCTACTGGTATTGCCTGAAGCTCATCACTACGTTCCTCTTTCCATAGCAGTTTTTTTAGCATTACCTCTATAGGCGCACTCTCCACCTTTAACATCTCTGCATCCTCAGTATACTCCTCGTTAGTAGTTACGGTTTCTCCTTCATTACCTATCACTGTTAGTATTCTATGAAGCAGCCTAAGCATCGTTACCATAGTGTATATGAGAGAAGGAAACAAAAACATGATTGTGAGAGATTAGTGAAAGTACTAGGCATATGTTTCCTCAAGAATATCTAGCAATAGAGCTCTTTTACTTAGCTTATCTTCAAAAGTGCTATAGGTAAGTCCATCAATAGCAAAGTTTATATCTAACATCATTGCAAGAATAACTTACGAGTGAGCTATGAGGAGGTGATATACCTATGTCGAGCGAGAAGCCATTTTATGTACGATTTAATGTACCCCCAGAGCTGGCTGAAAGAGCGTATGAAGCCCTTAGAAGAGCCCGAGAAGGAGGAGGAGCTATAAGAAAGGGGACTAATGAAACTACTAAAATGATAGAGCGTGGGCTCGCTAAACTAGTATTGATTGCTGAAGATGTCGATCCTCCAGAAGTAGTAGCACACCTTCCACTACTCTGCGAGGAGAAGAAAGTACCTTATGTATACGTTCCATCTAAAAAAGCACTGGGAGAGGCCGCAGGAATACATTCAGCAGCCTCAGCATGTATCGTGGATCCTGGAGAGGCTAAACCACTAGTAGACGAGATCGTAAGAAAGATTCAAGAGGTAAAGGTAAAGGGTACGACTTAAGTAATACACCATCATAAAACTTTAATTTAACCCTTATTTTTCTATACCTCAGGGATATGTATGAGTGAAGATGCTACACCAGCTGAGGTACTACAGATAATAGGGAGAACTGGAGTTTGTGGCGAAGTGACCCAAGTAAGATGTAAAGTACTTACAGGAAGGGATGCTGGTAGGATACTTACTCGTAACGTAAAGGGTCCAGTTAGAGTAGGAGACATACTGATGCTTAGAGAGACACAAAGAGAACATAGAAGAATCTCAACTAGATAGTTATAAAACTTAATATATTGTCCATTTCTCAGAACCTTAACCTAAGACTATTTCACACTCTTTTATATAGTGTTCTACCATCAACTTTAAGTATACCTACTTATACCTATTCTGATTCACAATCATAGAGGGGAAGGATATGCCAAAGCTGAGAAAGTGCTCTTTCTGCGGGTACGAGATACCACCAGGTACTGGTCTACTATTCGTTAAAAACGACGGGAGTCTACTCTTCTTCTGCTCTAGAAAGTGTAGAGTAAGTTATATGAGAAAGAGAAATCCTATTAAACTCAAGTGGACTAAAAGGTATAGAGAATCTAAGCCTAAAAAATGAGGAGATGAGACTTGCCTTATGTAAGATCGCCTATAGTTGTAGTACTAGGGCATGTAGATGTAGGAAAGACTACGCTATTAGATAAGATAAGGGGGACTGCAGTAACCCTTAGAGAGCCCGGTACTATGACTCAACACATAGGAGCTTCTTTTCTACCATGGAAAACCCTCTCTAGGATATGTGGTCCTCTACTTAAGATGGTGAGAGGAGAAATAGAGATACCCGGATTTCTTGTCATAGATACCCCTGGCCATGAGGCCTTCGTAAATTTGAGGAGAAGGGGGGGTAGTATAGCTGACATAGCCATTCTAGTAGTGGACATAAGAGAGGGATTTGAAGCTCAGACCTATGAGTCAATAGAGATACTAAAGGCTAGAAAAATACCCTTTATACTAGTTGCTAATAAGATAG
>CAZFTG010000002.1:0-13397 GCA_964522205.1 uncultured Thermoproteales archaeon | reverse complement strand
ATAGAGATACTAAAGGCTAGAAAAATACCCTTTATACTAGTTGCTAATAAGATAGATAAGATACCAGGATGGAATTCTAAACCATACACTCCGTTCATAATCAACTTTAAGAATCAGAATGAGGATGTACAGATTAGACTAGAGGAGTTAATATACAGATTAATTGAGGAAATGAACAAGCTAGGATTTAATTGTGATAGGTACGATAGAGTGAGAGATTTCTCTACTACCATAGCAATAATACCCATAAGTGCATTAACAGGTGAGGGGATTCCTGATCTACTTATGGTGCTAGCTGGATTAACACAGAAGTTCTTATTAAAATCGCTCATTGTTGAGAGAGGACCGGCTAAGGGTGTTGTACTTGAGGTAAAAGAAGAGATAGGACTGGGAACTACGGTAGATACTATAATATACGAGGGTACTATCCGAAAAGGCGATACCATAGTCGTAGGAGGTATTGAAAAACCGATAGTTACCAAGGTCAGAGCGATACTCATGCCTAAACCACTCGATGAGATTAGATCTCCAGAGGATAGATTTCTACAGTTGAAAGAAGTTCATGCAGCCTGCGGTATTAAGATCGTAGCCTCTGATCTAGAAGGAGCTATAGCTGGTGCTCCAGTAAGAGTAGTATGGTCTCATGATGAACTTGAAGATACCATTAATGAAGTTGCTCAAGAAGTCTCCAGCATCAAACTTAGTAGAGAGGTCAATGGTGTGATAGTGAAAGCAGATACTCTCGGAACTCTAGAGGCATTAGTAGACTATCTTGAGAGAAAGGGGATTCCAGTAAGATACGCTGACATAGGTAATGTAGTGAAAAGAGATGTTATTGAAGCACAACTAGTTAAAAAGGAGGATAAGTACAGAGCCGTGATACTGGCATTTAATGTTAAGGTAACAGAAGAGGCTAAGATCGAGGCTAAGTATGCTAATATACCTATTCTCCAGAGCAATATTATATACAGATTAGTCGAAGAGTATCAGAACTGGTACCACAAGACTAGGGAACTTGATGCCAAAATTCAGCTTTCCAAGCTAATCCTCCCTGCTAAAATAAAGATACTCCCTGGATATGTTTTTAGGAGAAGTAACCCCGCAATAGTGGGCATTAAAGTGATATCCGGTAGGCTTAGACCGGGGTACCCACTATTTAGAGCTAAGGATGGAAAGGTCATAGGCAGGATTATGCAAATCCAAGCTCACGGTGAGAATGTAGGTGAGGCTGTAGTAGGTCAAGAAGTAGCTGTGTCTATAAGAGGAAACGTTATAGTTGGTAGGCATATAAAGGAGGGAGATATCCTGTACTCCGACGTACCCTTCGATCATATGGAAAAGATGAGATCACTAGTAGATTTTCTTACAGAGGATGAGATTAAATTACTTGAGGAGATTGAGAGGATTAAGTTAAGCAAATTAAGAAGTCATAAGGAATAAAAGAGCCATTAGAAACAGTTATTTAGATGATGAATGGTATGGAGCTCTGATAGATGAGGAGTGGGCTAGGCTCTGATTATTTTAATAAGCTCTTAAGTACCTATCTATATAGGGGGCACTATGTCTAAGAGAATTGAAAAGAGATTGAGATTAAGAAGAAGACCTGAGGTACCGGAGGGGACAGCTAGGCTTAATCCACGAGCCGTGAAGTACTTAGGTATAACAGATAAGGTAGAAATTATAATCGTGGGTGGAAAACGATTGCTATTAAAAGCCCTTGCCTTTGAACAAGTTCCCGAAAATGAGATATGGTGTAATGAGGATCAGCTTAGGTCAAGTGGAATTGCTGATCGTACTATAGCCACATGTAGAGCTCCCGTAAAACCTTCCCTAGAGAAAGAGTCTAGACCCCAAACTAGTTAAAGTATCTCACTATCGACTACTTTCTTAAAATCCTTGAGGCCTCCACGTAACATTAATATGTACATTTGGCATGCTCCTTTTGGTGATGGAAGCTGACTTTAGAGAGACGAGAAGAACAGTTAGCTCTTAGATCTACTGCCAATAGAAGAATACATGAAATACTAACTCGACAGGCTGCTGAAATAGACAACATGATGAAGGAATTATACAGACTTATGACTGAGTTCATGAAACTAGCTCCCGAAGAGCTTAAGGAGAGCGTAGATACGATAATTAAGCTAAAGGAATCTATCCAAGGTAATAGGAGAGAGCTACTTGACTATATATCCAGAATCGCGCCAGCTCTACTCTATAAGGAGGAGTGGTTGAGGTTAGCCTTTAGATTTGATGATATAAGTGATAAAATTGTAGGAATAACGTATAGATTAGAGCACCTCATAAATTATAAACCTAAGATACCATACGAGCTCATGGAAATAATAGAGAAGATCGATGAAAAAGTACTCGATATAATAACAACATTTAGGACGGCCCTTTCACTACTACCAGTAGACATTCATAGATCATTAAGTGCATGTCAAAAGGTTGAAGTACTGGAGAAGGAAATAGATCATCTATATAGAAGATCAATATTTACGATACTTGATACACCTCTTTCTCTCAGAGAAACTATGCTGTTAAAAGAAATAGCAGAAATGACGGAAACAATATCAGATCTGGTAGAGAAGGCATCAAACGATCTCAGGATAATCATAATAAACCTTCTCTGATCAAGCTTGTCCCCTCAGGAGAGATAAAGATTTATCCATCTACACTCCCATACATAATAGTATGAGTTATTTAGGAGTACCGAGAAGAATAGAGCTTAAGCGCTATGATGAACCCATACTTATACCGAATAAGGAGAACTGGTGGGAAAGCAAGGCAGTATTCAATCCGGGAACTATATATGAAGATGGAAAGTTCTTCCTTTTATATAGAGCTGTTGGCGAATATGAAAATTATATCTCTAGATTTGGTCTTGCAGTAAGTGAAGATGGGTTTAACTTTAAGAGAGTGAGCAACACCCCCATCTTCGAAGGATGTAAATGGTATGATAGAGGTGGGTGCGAGGACGCGAGAATAGTAAAGATAGAAGGTCTATTCTACATAACCTATGCTTCACTACCAAGATCACCAGCTGAGGTAGGTCCCATCAAAGAAATACTTCAAAAATTAAAAGAGGATGTCTACTATCCTAGACTTCATGTTCCCTCTTATACTGCCCTATTAACTTCATATGATCTTAGAGAGTTTGAAAGACACGGAGTTATAACTCCTCTAGGAATAGATGATAGAGATGGCATATTATTTCCAGAGAAGATTGATGGAGAATATGTTCTCTTACATAGACCTACTGAATGGATAGGGGAGATCTATGGAACATCCAAACCCAGTATATGGATTAGATTTTCAAAAGACCTATTGAAGTGGTATGGTGAAAGGCTATTACTTAAACCTGAATTCCCATGGGAAAAAAGGAAGATAGGAGGAGGACCTCCTCCTATAAAGACTAATGAAGGCTGGTTAATGTTCTACCATGGGGTCGATGAGTACTACGTATACCGAGTTGGTGCGGCTTTGCTAGACCTAAAAGATCCAACAAGAGTCATCGCAAGACTGCCCTATCCCATTCTAGAACCGAAGAAAGAGTATGAAAAGTATGGTGATATTCCCAACGTCGTCTTCCCTACAGGAAACATAGTGATTGATGATGACGTATTTATCTACTATGGTGCTGCCGATAAGGTATGCTGTGTTGCAACAGTAAACCTAGATGAACTGCTTGGAGAACTCTTAAGGTATAGCACCTTATAGACCTCTAAGCCCACATGTAATATTCTCAGTATTATTTCGATTTTATATTTTAACATGAATTATTTCAGATTAAAGAGAACAGAGAATACTTAATTCGTTAGATAGTTAAATAGAAGTTACTTAAGCTACTATCAAATTCTCCCTCAGTTACAACCAAATTGCCAGTAAGTTAGAGCATAGAGGAAAGTATAGGTCATGTAACTTAATCGAACAAGAACCATTTCTTGTGAATTAGAATCTATTCTAGCTTAGATGTTTAGAATATAAAGAAATAAGAGTGCTGTTCATGGAATATATTGATATGCATCGAGGAAGAGAGAGGAGATCTTCTAAGCCCCTTAAGTTCGCTAGGAATGTAATTCGGGATCTGGTAGAGAAGGAAGTTGTGGGTGCGATCTTATTCGGTTCCTTCGCCAAAGGAGTAGTCGATGAGATGAGTGACCTCGATCTGGCCCTGATAGTTGAGGGAGAAGGAGGACTAAAGGAGGTAGTCGTAGAGAACCTCAAAGTCGAGGTGTGGAAATACAATCTTAAACACTTCCTACACACATTCGAAGACGAAGAGTATAGAGATAGAGAAGACTCTTGGTTCCTAACAAGCCTTTGGATAAAGATATTGAGAGAGGGGGTAATACTCGAAGATCCGCGTGGGATTCTCAATAAGTGGAGAGACAAGGCGCTCAAGTGGAGGTGGAGGAGGGGAGAAATAGTACCCGTAGTCGATAGGGCTAAAAAGTGTATAGCTGTAGCGAAGAGGACTAGCTCCCAAGGAGAGCTATTCAAAGGAATAGTGGCCATAAGGGATAGCTTCTACAATCTTACGATAGCATATGTTATGGCTTTGAATAGGATCCCTAGTATAAGGCCCAAGGATCTATACGAGGAAGTGAAGGAAATAGAGTTTAAGAAGATGTTCGACAGAGTCCAGGGCTTGGAGGATGTGGATAGGGACTTAGTGGAGGAGCTCCTAAATGAGCTCAGAGATCTGTTAAATAGAGAGTGGAGGGGTAAGAGAGGTGCTAGGACAGAGTACGAGAATGCCCTGAAAAGCTTGAGGAGGGGGAAGGTTAAGGAGGCCTTGCTGAATGCCAGATATTGTGCATTCTACATAGGCGTGAAGATATTAAAGGATATAGGCATAAAAGTAAGATCGAATCCTTATGATGCAGAATTCCACACCTCTCTCCTCGATTGGTTGAGGGACAGGAGGGACTTCATCTCCACTTACTACAGACTGCACGCAACCAGGAAGCTAGACCATGAGTACCTGGACGAGTGTATAAGGCTTGCAGAGGAGAGCCTTATAGGGCTCTCAGGCATACTTAAGAGCTTTTAAAATGAGTAATAAATAAGTGAAAGTATTGTTCAGATATCCATCTGTTCTTCTATAGTTAGATATTCTAAGTAGACTCAAAGGATTATTCATGATAGAAAAAGAGTTCATCTATATAGGAATTAATTCTCAAAAGTTTTAACGGGCCCGCCGGGATTCGAACCCGGGACCTGCGGCTTAGAAGGCCGCCGCGCTATCCTAGCTGCGCTACGGGCCCAGTAGTCTAATGTTAGTTTTTACATCTCTCCTAAAATCTTTTCGCTTGGAAGTCTTCTAAAGTACTATCCCGTGTATTGTTGATAGTTCATTTTTAAGATTCCTGATTCTTCTTTTCACTATCTCCCATAGTTCACTTGTACTCTTTGTGTCCTCCTTTACATCTCTTAATCTATTCTTGACATATTCTATAGATTCGAGATCGGAGAAGTTCAGTAACATCAAAAGCCATGATCGAGCAACGTTATCTTCATGATATCCACCACCTCCCAGGCATATAATTCTCCTATTAGAATACTTCTTAGCTATATTTCTAATGTTTTCAGAAAAAATACGATAGGTTTTAGTGGTAAATCTAAGCATTGTCAGCGGATCGCCCTCATGTCCATCACAACCCATCTGAACCACTATCACTTCAGGCTTGTACCACTCTAATAGTGGTAGTATCACTTCCTCCAGAGAGTAGGAGAAGATGTCATCTCCACTACCAGGAGGTAAGGGTATATTCACAGAGTAACCATATCCATCTCCTTCTCCTAGTTCGTATATATCGCCAGTTCCTGGGAAGAAGCCGGGATAGTACATGTGCATTGAGATCTTGAGTATGTCTTTATTATAGAGTATCTGTTGAGTCCCGTCACCGTGGTGGGCATCTATATCGACTATAGCTATCCTTCTAAATCCCCACTTTCTGAATAGTAGTGCTACTATAGCTACATCGTTAAATACACAAAAACCTGAGGCTGCATGCGTCTTAGCATGATGAAAACCTCCCTGTGGATTAAAGCCTACTTCTATGCGTCCTTCTCTAATCATCTCAGCTAGCGTAATAGTACCTCCAACTGCTAGCATAGCGTCCTGGAAGACTCCTTTATACGATCTAGTATCTCCATAGTCTAAATACCCTTCACCTATTTTGCTTGATCTCTTAACATACTCTATGTAGTCTTTAGTGTGAGCTAATAGTACTTCTTCGAGTGTCGCTTTCCTAGGATTAACTATTTTAAAGTATCTGCTTATGGATAGCTCTTTAAGTAATTGCATGAAGAGTTTAACCCTTCCAGTCCATGTAGTGTGTAAAGAGAGAGGTGTAAAACTTATTCTGAAGTATTCCTCTCTAAATGCTATAGCTATGTTCATACTCTCATCTACAGAAATCTATACTCCGTGTTTCCTTTTACTGATATGAAGTTTAATACCTCTTCGTATGTTGGTAGTCCAGAGATCGCTCCTATATGCATACACTTTATCGCAGCTACTGCATTAGCTAAACGTAGGATATCCTTAATATCATACCCTCTGGAGGTACCAAATAACACTGCGGCATTCCATGCATCTCCAGCTCCTACAGTATCCTTTACCTCTACTTCAAATGGCTTCATGTAAAGTGCTTTATCTTCTTCTACTAGTACTGCTCCCAGTCTTCCCATCTTAATTCCAACCATCTTAAACTCTAGTGCTTTAAGGTTTTTTACAATGTCTTTTAAGCCTTTTACGTCAAGAAGAAGCTCCAGTTCAGCTTGTGTGGCTAGTAGGATATCTACATAGTCCAGGGCTATCCTCATGGTCCTCTTCAGATCATCTACACTACTCCACACATCCAGTCTTACGGTAGGATCGAATGACACTATGGTCTTTTCCTTAATATTTTCGAGTAGCTCTATTATGCTACTCCTAGCGGGTTCTTGTGAGAGAGAGAACCCTGTAAAATGAAGTATCTTTGATGATTTTACATACTCATAATCTTTAGACTCTAATTTGAGTTCTGTATCAGCACTTAGACTCCATGGTTTTCGGTAGAAGAAGAACTCTCTCTCGCCTTTAGGCAGTTTTACGACAAATGCTAATGTAGTTCTATAGGGTAATCTCTGTACCCTACTTGTATCGATACCGTATTGATTGAGCGTATTCAATATGATTTCTCCTAGAGCATCCTTTCCCACAGCTGTAAGTACTCCCACTTTCATTCCTAATTTAGAGCAAGCTACTGCAGTATTCATGGGAGCTCCTCCAAAGCATGCCTTATAGGTAGAGTGGTCTACAGGTATTAGATCTATTATAGCTTCTCCTAGGGATATTAAATCGAGCTTCATTATCTACACCAGAGAATAATAATGGAAACTACACTATAAAGTCTTTATAGGACTAGTAGTATACTCAATAGGTTGAGGAGTATGAGTATATTAGAGGTACTATCCTCAGTAATACTGCTAATCATAGGTATTTTAATCATAATCTTCATAATTAAGCTACTAATAGTATTACTACCAGCTATAATAATAGCAATTATAGTCTACTTTGTCACTAAAAACCTTGCGTATGCTGCTGTAGCCTTTTTGATAGTAGCTCTAATCTCTTTGATTAAAAAACTATAAGTTTTCATTTATTACGCACATGTTAGTGCTTTCTGGTTCTCAGGAGTATTACTATTACTATGATCGATACTACTATAGCGATGGTGACCAGTATCATTTGTACTACTGACATAGGTAGTACGGGTACGTAGACCTCCTCTTCCTCCTTAGTCTCCTCCTTCTTCTCTTCTTTCTTTTCCTCTGGCTTCTTCTCCTTAGGTATCTTGTATTTTACTATTATCTCTTCACTTTCGCCTACATTTCCTCCATTGTCCACTGCAGTAGCCTTTACAGTAAGGCTCTTTGTTCTAAGAGGAGATATTACTGCTTGGTATATTCCTCTACCTATGTAAGTGGTGGGTATCTCTATGACCCCAGTAGTCGTCCTACACACCAATTTTACACTATCTATACCCCAGCCAGTATCTACTGCTTTTATATATACAGTTAATGAGCTCTTTCCAGAAATAGGTGTTCTAGGTGTGTACATTTGTATTGTTACTTCTGGTGGTACTTCATCTTCATAGGCTGAGAGTATTAACCTAGTATCCTCACCTACAGATAATTCCATAACTACTTTTACTACATAGAGATTCCCATACGGTGACATTTCATATGCCTTTATTAGGTTTGTATCCCCGTAGAAATTATAGTTATCAAAGGGTAGTGTTGCATTTATGTACGTGAATAGTGTAATGTTCTTCATGGTATACTCAAATCCCGGCATTATCCTAATCTTGTATATGTACGCTGTAAGACTTGTATCAGTGCTTACCAGTATTTTCGCTTTTTCTATATTATAGCTACTGGGACCCTTGAGTGGATCTTTTCCAGGTACTCCTACCTGTTTAACCTCTCCTTCTTCGTTAATCACTATTATCCTAAAAGCTCTATAGTCTGCCTCTCTGAGACCTGCACATGTAGTGGCAGTGGTCACGAACCAAGTCTTATCGTTGTATAGGACTACAGCATCTCCATGGACATGGCCAGCTAGGACCATATTTACATTGTACTCTTCTATTAATCTTAAGAACTCCTTAGCGGAATCTAGTCGTTCTCTCCAGCTACTATATAAGTTTCTCAATTTTTCTATCTCCTTCCACGTACCTTTGATCTTACCGAAGGTAGCATAGTCAAAGAAAGAGTGGTGTATTAATAATATCTTGACCTTGTCAACGTGTTTAGCTAGTATCCTTTCCAACCATTTCAGTTGAGTCGTATCTATATATCCTTCAGCAAGGGTGTCTAGACCTACTATCAGAAACTTTCCTATACACCTATACCATGTTGGTGGCCCTATGTAGGCTCCATAAAATCTCTTCCTGAAACTCTCTTCGTCTGTCTGTGCATGATCGTGATTACCCGGTATTATAAATGTAGGCTTCCTAGCGGTATTAGTTATTCTCTTAAAAAGCTTGAGCGACGCTATATCTCCACCTACATCGACATTATCACCTGTAATCACGGCAAATTGCACAGGAAGAGTGTTTAGAAGCGCTATTGCAGTCTCGTAGTATTCGTAACTTGGTACTCCATTCGATCTTATTCCTATATGTATATCAGTAATGTGCATAAATATGAGCTCTTTAGGCCACTCCTTTAGAACCCAGACACTTCTCACACTAATAAGTGGCTCTTCGTTTATCACGAGGTACAAGTCATAGAGATTTGGTGTAGCGTTTTCTGGAACTTTTAACGTTAATACTAGTACTTCCTTTAGTGAGTACTCCCTAATCACTACCAATGTCACGTTTAATCCAGGAGACAGCAACTTTGATTCTCTTATCTTAATAGTCGTACTTCCAACATGTATTGTAGCATTGAATACGCCTCCAGGTAGGACAGCTACTGGAACAGAGTACACTGGATCTAGTATTTTAGCGTTCTGAGGTAGAGCTGAGCATCTAATCTCTACGTAGCTTATAACAATAGTAGTTAGTAGTAGTACCAGTATCAATACCCTAGTAGTTCTACTCGGGTTCTTCAAAATCCCTTCTTTAGTAGAGGGGAATTTCTAATAAAGCTTAGTGCTTAAGATATACTCTGTACACGTCACACGGTTTCAATTTCTTCCCACTCTTTTGTAGGGAACACTATAACGTCTTCTTCACTAATAGCTAGCCTTATCTTACTTCCCAATCTTACCTCGTAGTCTGGGTCTATGTAGGCTATTAGGCTCTGATCTCCAATGTTAATCCTAAGGTGTAAGAAGGGGCCTAAGAACATAGTGAGCTCTACCCTCCCTTCTATCACATTAGCCCCTCTTTTCATATCTAAGGAGAAGTCCTCTGGATGCATGATGGCAATGGCCTCCTCACCTATGTTTAGCTTGTAATCTTCAGCTAACTTTCCTGTAATTGCAAGCTTTTCGTTAATCCTCATCTTTACAGTTTTTCCATGTACATATTCTACATGTCCCTTAAGTGCTGTACTTCTACCAATGAAAGTAGCTACAAATAGGTTCCTAGGGTTCATATAGATTTCATTAGGTCTTCCTATCTGTATTATTCTTCCTCTGTTCATTATAGCTATTCTATCTGAAATACTCATAGCCTCTTCTTGATCATGAGTAACGTAAATGGTGGTTATATTGAGGTCCTTCTGTAGTTTTTTAATTTCCTCTCTCATCCTAAGCCTTAGTTTAGCATCTAGATTACTCAGTGGTTCATCTAATAGGAGGACTTTCGGCTCGATTACCAATGCTCGAGCAAGAGCTACTCTCTGTTGCTGTCCGCCAGATAGTTGTAGTGGATATCTATCTTCAAGTCCAGTAAGGCCTACGAGATCTAGTACTTCTTTTACTCTCTTTCTAACCTCTTCCTTTGGCACTTTCCTGATCTTTAATCCATACGCAACATTATCGTACACTGTCATATGAGGCCATAGAGCATAGTTTTGGAACACCATGGCACACCCTCTTTCATACGGCTTCTTAAAGGTGACATCCTCATCATCGAAGAAGACACTACCCTCATCGGGAATTTCAAATCCAGCTACTATTCTAAGCGTTGTCGTCTTACCACAGCCACTTGGCCCGAGGAGCGTGAAGAATTCCCCATGATCTACTTCTATACTTGCTTTATCGACAGCTACTACTTCACCAAATTTTTTACTCACCTTTCTTAGTGCTACCCGTGTCAAGGTATCACCACCCCATCTCCTACACTCCTATGTATGCATATCTCTGTTTAAATACTATGTTGACTAATGTTATTACTGAGAGTTGTACTGTTATGAGTAAGACTCCTAGTGAGGCTACGATATGTGGTCCCTCTACTCTTCTTAAGTAGTCCATCATTATGAAGGATATCGGAGCTTGGTGTTCTTCTCCCACTCCCTTTAATCCTCCTATAGTGATCCCTACACTTGTCTCACTCATACAGTATACAAAGCTTATCAATGCTCCACTCAGTATATTAAGACCTATGAGTGGAATGACTATACTCACTAGAGTCCTTAATCTACTAGCACCTAGATTTAGTGAGGCTTCCTCTAATGCTATATGGACCTGCTGAAGTCCTGCAAATACTGCTCTAGCAGTAAAGGGTAATCTTCTCACGCTATAGGCTAATGGCAGTAATAGTGATGGCCCAAAGGTTATAGGATCTAAGGGGGTTCCTCGAAAAACTGTGGAGAAGAAGTAGAAGTAGCCTACTGCAATTACTAGCCCTGGTAGTGCTATGGGCGAAGTCACTAATACATCTAGTAGATCAGTAATGGGCATTTTAGCTCTTGATATAAAGTAGGAAGAGGATAATCCTATTACGATTATTAGTATAATTGCTAAAGCGGAGTAAGAGAGACTGTTCGTTATTGCTCTAGACACTAATGGATCCTCTACGATCTTAACCATGTTCTTGAGCGTAAATCCATGTGGTAGTGGTCCAGTCCACTCCTCCGCTATAGCGTATATAAAGACTCCTATCTGCGGGAAAGCAGCGAATAGTAGTGGTGGTAGAATTAGCAGGTATACTACTATAATGCCTCTTATTCCCAATTTTTTAACTCTAGGTGTCCATCTTCCTCCCCTACTTAACATAGCATACTGCTTAAGAGTTACATACTTCTTTATACCTATAAAGGCTACTAGAGCTAGTGCTAAGAGGATTATCGATAGAGTGGCTGCTACTGGTGAGAGTTGACCTGTGGTTGCTTCTAGAAACCGCTCAAGTATGTGATATGACATAAACCGTTTTTCGTTAAAAACTATTGGTGCAGCAACATCCTCCAGTGAGAATATGAATACTATAGCTGCTCCTGCAGCAAGTCCAGGTAGAGAGAGTGGTAGTGTTACTGTTCTGAATAGTCTAAAACCTCTAGCTCCTAAGTTCTCCGCTTGCTCTTCCATACTAGGATCTATATTTATCATGCTTGAGTATACATTTAGGTAAATTATCGGGAAAAATGTCATGATCTGGGTTATTGCTACTCCAGCTAGATCCTCTATGCCTATTCTGAAGGGTAGTCGTAGGACATCACCTATTATCCATGATAATATACCATCCCTCCAATCGAATATCTTTCTTATCACGAATACATTTATAAAGGGAGTCATGAGAAGAGGGGTCATTGCTAGTATTCTCATAATAGTTTTTCCGGGAAAATCGTATCTAGCCATGAGAAATGCTATGACTGTACCGAGTATACTAGCACAAATGGTTACTATGAATGAGTTTATAAGAGAATTCAGTATTATACCAAAACTCACTCCAGTTATCTTGATTAGTGTAAATTCTCTATTTCTAAAAGTTATGGTTCTTATAGTGATAGGCGAGCCCTTAGGATATAGGTTTACATATGTAGGGTCTATGAAGATATCTAGCGGGTTGTAGTTTAGTGATATAAGCAGGACCATGGCTATAGGAGCGATTAGAAATATGGTCATCATTAGGAAGGGAAGAAATAGCTGTGTAGTCAGCACAGGATCTAGGTAAAATAACTGCCTCTTTAAAGTTCTCAAAAATATACCTTTAATTACCATTACTATTTCCCTAATATTTCTTAAGTTGTTGAAGGACATATGTATACTTTTCAATAGCTTCTTTCTTCCACGTCGATATAAGTTTGTCCTTGAATGTAGGGTCTGTTTCAAACTTCTCACAGATAGATATGGCGTATTCTTCTGTAAACTCTACTTCTTTTCCACTTAGGGGATCTATAAACTTTAATGGAGCGCCGAGAATATTCACGTACTCGTTAAACTTGGATTCGTCTATCTTTCCTTTGAAGTATAGTGATAGAAGCTTTATCCATGCTTCTTTTAGTCTATCATTAACCTCCACGAGAGTTGCCTTGAAGTACCATTGCATTACTCGCTCATACATTAGTGCTAGAGTATCGTTAAATGCTATTCCCTTTGTCTTTAAGGTGGCCTGATAGGCCTCATAGAGATCTGTTCTATTCTTACCCCGTGGTGTCTCAAACACCTTTGGATTTGAGGGCATTCTATTTATAGTGGGATCTAACCAGACCTCTTGCCCTTCTGTCAAAACCCATGCAATAAATGCTTGTGCAGCCTTGGGATTTTTAGCACCCTTGACCAGTGCTATAGGATCACCGTTAACAATAGTCTCTCCTTTTGGTATTATATACTCACATTTAGGATTGATGAATTTAGCAGTATACCCGTAGAAGTCTATAGTAATGCCAACTGCTATTTCTCCTCTAATTACACCATCTCTCACATCTGCACTACCACTATATACCTCAGCATTAGCTGCCATCAGTGTCAGTATCTTCCACCCCTCCTTCCATCCATATCTCTGTAGTATTAT
>CAZFTG010000001.1:48267-117247 GCA_964522205.1 uncultured Thermoproteales archaeon | reverse complement strand
CTATTCTGATCTAGTCGGTTAAAAATGGTGGGCCCGGAGGGATTTGAACCCTCGACCTGCCGGTCTGGAGCCGGCCGCCATCGCCTTGCTAGGCCACGGGCCCGTATGATCTCTGGTTGTAACAATTTCAAGTTCCCTATCGATAATAATATTCTTGAGGTTTATAAGGTCTTCTCTATGGTTCTCCTCTTAGGGGTAAGTGGTATGTACTTATGAGGACTTAAAGTTACTAAGCTTGTAATAGTTAGACTAAGCTTGTTCATGACCAAGATAATGTTAATTTATAGAGATTTTGTTCTCATGATTTGAAGGCGTAGAATTGTAGTGCCCGACCTCGACTTCAAAAGCCACAGTAACAAAGTGCGGGAGGAGGATTGTGCTAGTTTATTGTGAAGTTCTGTTAAACATTAGCTTAAGAGTATTACACTTTAGCGAGTGATTAATCCTTTTATTCACTAGAGCCCTTTAAGTGCTTGAGGTGAAGTTGTAGATGAAACCGAACATAATCCTAGTGGTTATGGATGTGCAAAGAGCTAGCAATATGCATTGTTATGGCTACGAGAGGAATACTACACCAAACATAGATAGGATAGCGAGAGAAGGTACATTATTCCTCAACTGTATTTCTCCAGGTGTTTGGACACTTCCCTCTCACGCCTCCATGTTCACAGGTAGGTACATCTATGGCCATGGAGTTGGTGCTAACTATACTTATAAACCTGTAGAGAGGTTCACGCTTACGGAGATACTAAAGGCAAAGGGTTACAGGACTGTGGGATTTTGCCGTGATGGCCACTGGTGGGCTAGGTACGGAATAAGGGATGATAGAGGCTTCGATGAGTTCTATGGAGTTACGTTTAAGTCCTCTGAGGAATGGATAGAGGTTGGCTCAGGTAAGATTATAAAGCTCGCGATAGAGTGGATCGAAAAACGTACTGAGGATAGACCCTTCTTCATGTTCATAAACTGTTTAGAACCCCACTTACCCTATGTACCTCCTGAGGAATTCAGAGAGAAATTTGCAGGAAAGATCTCATTAGAGGAGGCCAGAAAAATTCAACCTGATCCCTGGCTCGTCAGAATGGGCTATGAGGAGATCACAAGAGAGAGATGGAGACTACTCAGAGCATTGTACGATGGAGAGACTGCTGCTCTCGATCATAGACTGGGTAGGCTATTCGACTATCTATATGAAAAGAATCTCATGGATAAGACTCTACTGATAATAACTAGTGATCATGGGGATGAGCAGGGTGAACACTATCCACCGTATATAGCACATCAACTTCACCTATACCAACCTGGTATTCATATACCACTTATCATAAGGCATCCTGATATCTTCCCCGAAGGACTCAGAACGAGTAAATTAGTTCAATCTCTAGATATTTTCCCAACAATACTAGATATACTATCTATTCGTAATACGGATGTCTGGATTCAAAATCAGGGTCTGAGCCTTGTCAAGATAGTTAAAGGAGATATTGAAAGGGAGTACGCTCTTTCAGAGCATCAAAGATCACTACTCGCTTTTGAGAGAATTCTCAGAAAGGATAAGGACTACGACTTTAGAAAATGGGATCGAAGACTAAAAGCCATAATAGTCGGAGAATACAAGTACATCTGGTCGTCGAATGGGAAGGACGAACTCTATAATCTTAAGGAGGATCCGAATGAACAGAGGAATTTAGTGGAGGAGGATCCAGATAGAGTAAAAGCCATGAGAGCATTCCTCTTCAAAGTATTGAGTAGTCTAGAGTATAGAGATCTAGGGGACTTTGTCCAGGGAGATGAGGAAAATATCAGGATCCTAGAGAGACTGGAGTTTCTGAGGGGAAGTAGAGGACCTAAGACGGCTATGGCAGGGTTAACTCCCTAGAGCCTAAGGGAAAATAGTTTTTTAGACCTCCTGTCTGCAACGAAGTGAGTTACTCTAAATCCACCTTATCTTCTCCATCCCCACCTATGCCTACCTCTATCGACCCTGTGGAGCATATGAGCAGGAGCACCGCATTTGGGACAATTTACTGGTCTAGGAAGTCCATGAGGTAGTTCGAATATGTGTCCACAAGCTATGCACTGGAACTTTCTAGGAGGTCTAGAGATATAGTCCACCCAGTATATACATGAAACCAGGTACTTTAATCTTATTATCCGATATATTACATACTCTTCATACCTGAAGTATCATGTACTATTAGTCCATTTATGATGAATATGAATTTAATATATTTTGGATACTAATTCTCCTCACCTAGAGGAGGACGATACTCCAGATTTATCCTTTGCAGGTATAAATTGTTTAATATACTCCTTCATCTCACTTTTCTATAATCCTTAAGGTACACTATGAGCTTTCTACTCTCTTCATAATAAGATCTTCAATTAGATTCTAATCTCTAAGGGAATAATGAGTTAAATACAACACATAATCTTTTAAAATCATCTTTTCTGTTCCTCGTCTATACAGGAGTTTAAGAATATTCATCTAGCCCCTCTTATCACAAATTTACAGTGCCCTCTTCCTTGGGCCTTACAGTAGACCTCCCTCACTACGAACGTTCCTTCCCATATGACATTAGCCGCTCCTTCGAGGATCCCCCTAGTAAAGTGGCATACTGGTACCTCGCTCTTACCGTATCCCTCTACTTCGAAGTTATCCTCCACTATCACTCCAGCCTCTTCACGAATCCTGCTAACATATTCCATGCGCATTCTTCCCCATCCATAGGCTGAGTAAAGCCAAGCAAGAGCTTTTGAAAGGGCTATGGGAGATGCATGTATTAATTCCCTAAGCTGTTTAGCAACAAATTCCCCAAGGAGCTTACCCTGATGAAAAGCCAGAGCCCAACCTGCAGATCCATACCTCCTCTTAAATTCAGCGAAAATCCCCGAGAATACGTTGACCGGTATTAGCAGTGCCCTAACTCTGCCACCTATGCTCTCTAGGGGGAAAGAATGCCTATCTATGAGTAGCCCGGGGATCTCCGGAGTAGCGTACTCTATGCGAACTGTGAACTCCTGTGATTTAATCTTCCCTACTAGCTCCTCTATAGAATGCTTAGATTCTGTAAGATCTACGAACATTGTTATATACCTCCTATCATTCCTGCTGGTGAAGGAGAGACTAAGAATACGCATATTCATCTCGGCTACTATAGATGCTAGTCTAGCCAGTATCCCGGGTTTAGGTAGGAGTTTAGCTTCAAGTATTATACATGCGAGCTTTCTATTCGGTTGAACTAATATACCCGTCACTTCTTTAGGAAAGTGAGTAGACAATATTTTCACCTGGTTTATATGAAGAGTTATATTTAAAGTACTTTTCCTTTACATTAGTTGGAATTATGAAAATAGTATATTCCATGTACTTCTGTTCATTTAGAATTTGAATGACTTAAGAGTTTCTACTAGTCCTAATGAAATCCCAACGTAAAGTTTATATATAAGAGATTCTATAATTAAATTGGAGCTCCCCGAGGAGACTAAAGCTCACCAAGACCCACTGATAATCATTGACGTGTAAGCGCTATAACAGTATTTTTTACAGCAAGGGACGACGATTTCATGAGTTCAACTGAGGACATGAATACCCTTGCCTCAAAGGGGAGCTCCATTTTCCAACCCTAGAACTGGATGCAATTATACTAACTAGTAAGACTGCTGTTTAGAGTATTAATGTCCCGTGTACAACCTTAAGATACTTAGTAGAGTACTTTTATCGACTATTCGATGTTCCTCTGATGTATCTTGAAGTTGATCTCATGAGGCATCATCTCCATTCCCCCTCATTGTTAAATCAAGAGTACGATCTCTTCTGATGTACTCGATGAAGTATACTCATCGAGCACCTTAATAGCTTTTTAATAGTGTCCTCAAACCTAGTCTTATGATCAGGGTATACTCTAGCACTCCATCCCTCCTCACTCACTAGATCTGAAGCATAGAATATTGCCCCTAGATGAACTCCTCTGAAATTGGCTATTGCGAAGAGAGCTGAAGCCTCCATATCAACACATATAGCCCCCAGCCTCATGGACTCCCTACGTTTCTCAATAGTCTCCCTATAAGGAGCGTCTGTAGTCCACACAGTTCCTTTGAGATACTCGACCCCCTCCTCTTTGAGTGTATCTTCGATCACCTTAAGCATTAGAGAGCTAGGATAGGAGTAGGTAGAGGGAATAGCATAGTGATATGAGGTGCCTTCGTCCCTTATAGCCCTCACAGGAACTATCAATCTCCATTGTTCAATTTCGGGTTTAAGAGAGCCTACACCTCCTATAAGAATAGCATACTCTACTCCAAGAGCTATTACTTCCTCAAATCTAGCTCCTGCTAATGGAGTACCTACACCCAAATATGCAAAACACATAGGAACTCCCTCATAGTCGAAGGTACATACTTCATAGTCATCGGTGAAAGGCTCTACAATACTTGGTTCGTACTCCTCGAGGTATTCCATAGCCCTAGTATACTTAAATGATAAAATACAGTATTTAGGTAGCCTGGGAAGAGCGATCTTTCTGATACTACACACATGCTCTAGCCAATCGATAGGCTCTATTATACTCTTATGAGAGGGATGTCCATATAATAGGGGTATACGAGTCTTCCTATCCATAGAATCTAGAACGACCGTGACTATATAACTCTTTGACTTAAGGGGGCCCGGGCATCCCCCACATCTCGACTCTCATTCACCGAGAGGGGGAGAGCATGTGAGTCATCCTCGGCACTCCCACGAACGTCCCGTCCGTCCTTAGGGCCGCTCCCTCCCGGGCCTAACCCGGTTCGGACGGCAAGGCAGTTTAGCCACTCCTACGAGTGGCATCCCTGCCTCCGGAACCCCGTGGGACCGAGGTTCACCCTCACAGAGGCCCTCCACCTGCTCGGTGAAGAGGAGAGCCTTGATGTGGGGTTAACGCCCCCCGTCATATCCCCCGTTTACGGACCTCGGTATGTACCGAGGTAGGGGAGGGGTAGCCCCCCAGGGCTTTTCCCCGGGCCCCTTTTATTAGCTCATATCGAGTACTTTAACCTTTCGAGCTCTCTTAAGGTTTCTAATGCTATTCTCGGATCTGAAATATCGAACTTAAGTACTATATTAAAGTCATGAATGAGGAGATCAAGAATATCGACCTCTTCTATCTTCTCATACGACATGTACATCTCTCCGATGATTATGAATCCTGACCTTGTATAATTCTCCGGATCTAGTTCACTTCGAAATCTCTTTCAATTAAAATCTTTAGATATGTTGGATCTGCTGAGCGAAGTCCATGCTCTTCGAATTTCTTATACTTGATCTAATTCCTCGAGATGCAGTCCAGAGAATTCGAGGTAAGCCTAATTAACTCTAATATGAGAATTATCGTGGAGTAGACTTGACTATGATGAGTTACCGTGAGCGTTTTCAGGCATGGATGCACTACAAAAGTGTTGATAGGATACCTTACTATGAATGGCTAGGTTATTGGAGAGAGACTCTAGATAGATGGCACTCCGAAGGACTCCCCTCAGGGATCGATGTCTACGATTACTTCAACTTCGATAAGAGGGAAAGTATTCCTCTAAACCTAGGTCCTATACCCCAGTTCGTGAGGAAGACCATCGAGGAGACGGATAAATACGAGGTGTATAGAGATTATAGTGGCATAGTTATGAAGAGACTTAAGACTGGAACATCAATGCCACTCTTCATTGAGCACCCAGTTAAGAACTGGAAGGATTGGGAGAAAATGAAGGAAAGATTCGATCCAGATGATCTCAGAAGGCTTCCATTAACGTGGAGTGATGAACTATTCGAGTACTATGCTACTACCGATAGAGTTGTCATGCTAAGTGTTACTGGTTTCTTTGGATATGCTAGGAACATCTTAGGCTTAAAGAGATTATTGATGTACTTCTACAGAAAACCTGATCTAGTGGCTGATATAATGGACTTCTGGAGTGAATTCCTAGTTAGAATACTGAGTAAAGTTCTGGACAAAGTGAGACCAGACTATGTCACCATATGGGAGGATATGTGCTATAAAAATGGCCCCCTAATATCTCCTAAACTTTTTGAGGAGTTCATGCTACCCAACTACAAGAAGGTGACTAACCTCATTAGAAGTAAGGGTGTGGATATAGTTATGGTGGATACTGATGGTAATCACGAGCCTATAACCGACCTATTCATGGAGGGGGGAGTAAACTGCCTATACCCTCTAGAGTTCGTGTGTGGGTTAGATGCTGTAAAGCTTAGAGAGAAATTTGGTAGAAGATTACTGCTCATAGGAAATATCGATAAAATGGCTTTAGCTGCTGGACCTAAGTATATCGATAGAGAACTCACGAGAATCAAACCACTCATTGAAGAGGGGGGCTACATACCCAGTGTAGATCACTGTGTTCCCGCAGATGTGCCCTTCCAACACTATGTGTATTACATAGATAGGCTCAAGAGTATATTAAAGGTATCATAATGACAGCTTCATGTCCTCTACTATGAAATTTAAGACAATAGTACTCCCGACTTCTAGAGCATTTTCATAGGCTGTCGGTAGTTAAGCTTAAATTGCTCTAATTTCATAAGGCTTATTAGTCTTAATCATCACTATTTCAACATGAACATATTGTATATAGTCATTGATACATTGAGAGCCGATCACTTGAGTTGTTACGGATATTTCAGGGAGACAAGTCCTAATATTGACAGGCTGGCTGAGGATGGTATATTGCTCCTAAACTGTTATAGCGAGTTTCCATACACACTCCCATCCTTTACCTCCCTCATTACAGGCATATGCGGAGTGGGCACCAGTGTTATTACAAACGCGTGGAGGAAGCTTAATGAGAGGTACATAGTACTCGACGATAAGATACCGACTCTAGCAGAGCTTCTGTTCCACAGTGGTTATACTACTGTAGCTGTTGATAACATGGTGAACTTCGGATACCATCCCAAGTGGTTCGTGAGGGGCTATCAATACTACATAAATCCACGTCCAAGACCACCCTTCTCGACAGATGATAGGCTCTACGACGACATAGTTAAGAACACGGATATGGTTCCAGCTGAGGAGGTTAACTACCATGCTCTAAAGTGGCTTGAAACACACGGTGATAAGAGCTTCTTCATGTTCATCCACTATTGGGATCCCCACACACCGTATATCAACGTACCTGAGGACTATAGCAAGATGTTCTTAGACGAGTTTTACACGAGACCTCCTAAAGTTAAACTTTCAGGAGATGTGGAGTACATTCCAGGGTGGGGTAAAGTTTCCGACCTAACACCCGAAAGGAAGGAGTTCGTCAGACTTTACGACTGCGAGATACGCTATGTGGATGCTCAAGTAGGAATTTTACTTGAGAAACTTAAGGATATGGGAGTTTACGATGAAACCCTGATAGTCCTGACATCAGATCACGGAGAGGTAATGTTTGAGAATCATCCGGGTTTCTCTAGGGAGAGGATAGAGTTCGGTCACGGGATGCTCTATAATGAGGTCTTACATGTCCCACTTATTCTCAAGCTTCCAAACCAAGAATTCAAAGGTAAAAAGTTTCATGGACTTGTCCAGAGCTTCGATATATTTCCAACAATACTAGAGGTTGCAGGAGTTAAGATAGACTTCCAAATAGATGGTACGAGCCTTCTAACTATGGTTAACAGTGGAAGAGGAAGGAATTTAGTGATAGGGACCTATGTTTCAGGGAGCTTCACAGCTCGCTCAATGATTACTGAAGGATGGAAGTATATAGTCTACAGTCGATCTGACACTGAACTTTACAAGTTAACCGAAGACCCTTATGAGCTTAATAATCTAGCTATGGAAGAGAGGGATCTATGCTCTAAGTTGCATAAGCTTCTAGAGAAGGTAGTGAGTGGATATGTGCGCAAATGGGGTAAGCCAGATCCACTAAAGGTTCCCGAGCTACTTAACTGGCAACTAAGCGGAGAGTCTGCTTGGAAAGTTAAACCAAGGGGTGAGAAAGATTTCCAACGCTAAACTTCAAAGTAGCGAGTAAGCATTTTTCCAACTACGTAACTATCATAATATACTCTGCTCTCTTATTCTCTATAAGTCTAATAGATGACGCACTGCATTAATCCATAGGTAACTTAGAACAATTTTAGGATAGTAATCTCTTTACTCCTGTTACTCAGAATTCACCTTCACCAAAGTGGATAAGAGACTACTAGAAGCCCTAAGATAGAGGTGAGAGGACTGATATCGTTACCTTTATATGCGTGGATGGAAATAGCGATATCAAGAAAAAGACAGATCTCTGGGACTAAAGGGAAGTCCTTAAAACTACGCCTCATGAAGTGATAGTGGATGAAGACCCCCCGGTAGCTCAGCCTGGAAGAGCGTCCGGCTGTAGAGGCCTCCATGAGGGGGCACAGGCCCTAGCATGAATGGAGGTCAGCCGAAACCGGATGGTCGCCGGTTCAAATCCGGCCCGGGGGACCATTCTCAATTTATGGAAGAAAGCCTAAACTTAGTGACAAAAGTTTAATATAATAGATTACTTTGAGAGTTTCGAGAGATACTAGTTTTCCATCGAAATAGTTAACTAAGGGGTTAATTGTTGGAGGATACAATTTTATTATGAGATCTAGTGTACAGATATCATTACAGCTACGATATCGCTAAGTGCTATAGCGATAGCCCCTAAAGTGGGAGTCAGTATCAAACCAAACTTTAATAGTAACCCTGTAGCCAGAGTGATAATCATAGTATCGTAACCAAGGGTCCATGCTGTATTCAGAAGCATCTTCCTCCTCATATCTCTCGAGAAGGTCAGTACCTCGATAGCACCCCTAGGGTCCTTTCTCACTAATATGACATCAGCTGATTCTATAACTACTTGTGTACCCGCTCCTATAGCTACTCCGAGGTCTGCAGTTACTAGAGCAGGAGCATCATTCACTCCATCTCCTACCATAGTCACTATATGCCCTCTTTCTTCAATCTCTCTATAATCTCAACTTTATCTCTAGGAGTTAATTCAGCAAAGAACTTATCTATCCCTAGCTCTCTAGCTACTCTTTCAGCTGTCTTTCCATTATCACCTGTCAGCATGACAATCTCCAGTCCTCTTTTCATCAGTTTATTAATTGCTTCACTAGACTCCTTTCTAATTACGTCATCCAGGGCTAGCTTTCCGAGAAGCTTTTTATCGGCTACTACATAGACTACAGTCCCTTCTACCGGTCCTCCCACGAATACTTCGACTCCATCAACTATACCTCGAACTCCTACTCCTGATATAGCTTGAAATTCTTCACATGACCTCGCTTTTATACCTAAGTTTTCGGCGTATTCTATTATCGCTTGGGCTATTGGATGTTCTGATGCCTAGGGCATGTGGACAAGCGATAATAAAACCATAGACTAGCGAAGCTGTAATGTCCAAAGAGACCAGAGTCATCATGCCGGGTCTTTTACGAGTAGCCTCCTCATACATCCCCTTGAGGAAAGATCATCCTCCATAAAAGTACATAATTGACATCAGAAGTAAAGTTAATCCAGGGATTAATGTACGAGAAGGTATAAGCTCTAGTAAAGCCTCTACTAGAGGATTCACTAGTAAAACTAATGGAAGTGCAAGCAACAATGAGACTACAAGTCTTCCCCTGTAATACTCCTCATGCTTCCTATACGGCTCATGGCGACCTGCATGTGGAATTACCTTGTAGTGGGATCCGCTTTTCATATACTATCCCTGTAATAGCGAAAAGGCAGGTTTTAAACTTATCGACCTATAGGGCTAGTCTTAGCATCTTCATGTTTATTGTTGAACATGGTAGTTCTACGATACTTGAACTTTAACCTGGCGTACATCATGCTTTCTCGATTGTTGGAAATACCTTGAAGTAGAGTTCTTTAACTATACTTACCAGCTCCTCTACAATACTATCGAATAATATTTTTCCAAATTCCTCATGAGCGACTGTAGGATCTCCTAGGACGCCCTTTTCACTCCTCCAGTAGCTCCATGTGGTCAGGAAGATTTTACGTGTGAGCGTAACATCACCCCCTAGAATAGGTGAAGGAGGTATTGTGACCTCCTTAGAGGCTTTCTCTAACTTTACAAGATCCTTATTGAGGTAGAGTATTATCGAAGTCTCAACCTCTCCTGCGTGCATTACTCCTCCAAGATCAGATCTTCTGTGCTTTGTTATTGTCTCTTTAGCGAGTGACATGCATAGGGGTACTATAGCTATAGGAACTGAGGTCTTCTCATAGATCTTTCTAGCAACTACTCTTAGAGCTCCACAGTTCTGTCCATGAGCGTTTACGACAAGTATTCTTCTAAAGCCATGAGAAATCAAGCTGTTGAGGTAATCGGATACGAGGTCTATAAACGTATTTATCCCTAATGCTATAGTTCCTGGAAATTTCATGACGTTTTTTGAATTGTAGCCGAAGGGTATAGTGGGCGCTACTAAGATAGGAATGCCCTCTTTGATAACTCTCCTAGCAGTTTCCTTAGCTACTTCCTCGGCAATTATAGAGTCTGTTGATAGGGGTAGGTGTGGACCATGTTCTTCAATTGAGCCGACAGGTACTAGGACAATACTCTTCTCTGCAATACACTTCTTTACGTCCTCCCATGTCATCTTAGATAGTAGTATCTCTTTCATTTTCTCACCGGATCTGCCCTTACTAATAAATACCTCGACTGTTTTTTAAACTACATGAGCTGGGGAAAAAGTATACGTCTAAGTAGGATACTAGGTTCCACTGGAAGGAGTGTAGTGCTTCCTGTAGATCATGGAGCCTACATGGGACCTATTAAAGGTATAGAGTCTATATGGAATATTCTAGAGATTGCCATTAAAAGTGGAGTGGACTCTATACTTGTGAATAAAGGTGTATTGAAGTTATATGCGGAGAAGATAGCTAAAAGCTCTAGGAAGGTGGGAATAGTTCTTAGGGTGTCTGGTATGTTAGCAGGAGGCAAGGAATTTGAAACATTAGTATCATCGGTAGAGGAGGCTGTAGTTCTTGGTGCTGATGGAGTTGCATTTACAGTATACGTGGGAGGAGATGATTATAATGAAGCAATAAGGTTATTCGGAATATTAGTAGATGAGAGCGATTATTGGGGTATCCCTGTAATAGGTGAGTTTATCCCAAGCTCTAGGATAGGGATCGCACTTGAGAGTGTAAAGCTTTCAGCTAGGATAGGAGCTGAGTTAGGTGCAGATGTCATAAAGACCGTATTCGTAGATCCCTTTAGAGAGGTCGTGAGTACCTGTCCAGTACCTATACTCATAGCTGGTGGTGAGAAAATGGATACTTTAAAAGTCCTCAAGATGGTTAGAAGAGCTATGGATGAGGGAGCAAGTGGCGTATGTATTGGGAGAAATGTCTTTCAACATAAGAATCCTGAGCGTGTTCTAAAAGCTATAATAGAGATTGTTAGAAGAGATGCAGAGTTCGATAAGGCGATTGAAGTATTAAGAGGTGATCAGGGTGAGCTATAGGGTTGCATTAGTCCCTCTCTATCATACAGACTATCCCTCTAATATGGGTATGAAATTTGCTAAACTAGCCGCTAGAAAGCTTGAGGATAAAGGCCTTGACGTGCTTACTACAGAGGGTGTAAATGAGCTATCTAAAGTGGATGAAGTGGTTAAGGAGATAGTACATCATGATCCTGATGTTGTCATACTATTCGTGTCCACTTGGATAGAAGCTCCAAAAGCTGTGGACATAGTCATGGCACTACCGCGCATACCATTAATAGTATGGGGACTTAGAATGTACTATGAAAAGGGAAGAAGAGAGAGTACGGGGTCTCTTCCGGGGGCCTGCGTTCTTAAGGGTAGTCTAGAGGCTATGGGCTATAAAATCAAGTTTATAGTAGGATTACCTACTGAGGAGTCTGTAATAGAAGAGGTCTATAGGTACTGTATGGTATCTAATGTTGTCCATAAGATCCGTAATTCTAGAATAGGACTAGTAGGATATGCCTCCATGGGAATGTATACAGCTACATTTGATCATATATTTATAAGAAAGAAGTTAGGACTTGAAATATTTCATATAGATTCTTCAACAATATTCGGAGAGATGGCTAGAATAGAGGACAGTAATGCACTAGAAGTGTGCAAATCCTGGAAGAATAGATACTTTATTGAAGAGGATGTCCATCAAAGAGATTTAATTATAGCAGCGAAAATGTACTTAGCACTTAAAAAACTCATTGAAGAGCACCATCTTGAGGCTATAAGTATAAAGTGTCAGTATGAATTCTCTAAGGAACTAGGATTCGTACCGTGTGTACCCCTTTCTATACTGGCAGATGAAGGAGTGGTATGTTCATGTGAAGGGGATATCCCTCTTACTATCACTATGATGTTACTTCACTATCTAACACTACAGCCTATATTCTACGGCGATATTATCGATATAAGGGAGAATAGAGTTTACCTATCCAGCTGTGGCTTCGCCCCCTTATCGCTGGCCAGCTCATTCACTATGGGTATAGGAAAGCATAAATTCTTCTTCGAGGGTCTGAGAAGTGGTATAGTTCTAAAAAAGGGAGAAGTTACACTAGCTAGACTAGGACATGGTAAAGGGAGGTATGAAATGCATATAGCTAGAGGAGAAATAGTAGATACTAAGCTCAGACAGGGACTCTTTCCTGCAGCTGAGATAGAACTATATGGAGATGTGAGAATGTTCATAGAAAACATCAAAAGTCAGCACTATGCTCTAGCCTACGGCGATTTAAGGCAGCTCCTAAGAGACGTATGTGATTTACTGGAAATAGGATGTGTAATTACATAGTCATAGAGTTTAGTACATTACTGAGCTCTGTAGAAAGAGCCATATACCTCCTATAGAGCCCCTCGTAGGCCTTGACATAGTTCTCATTAGGGGTAATGCTTTCTCTAAATTGGATAAGCTTAGATGTAGCACTATGATAATCTTTAAAGATACCAGTACCTACGCCTGCTATAATAGCCGCACCTAATGGAGCTGTGTCAGTTACAGTTGGTACTAGGACTTTTAAATTGTAGACATTTGTTTTAATTCTCATCCATAATCTACTCTTCGTACCTCCGCCTACTAATACTACTCTTTTTACAGAAGGATTAAGGGATCTAATAGTGTCTAGGAAATACTTGCATTCAAAGGCTAGGGACTCCATTATGGCTCTATATATATGTTGTGCTTCATGGACTAGTGTAAGGCCTATGATGGCTCCTCGAGATCTCCATGGAACATTAGACCTAAAACCACCGGAGAAGTAGGGTAGGACTGTAATACCATTAGAACCTATACCTATTTTTTCCGCTAGCTTCTCTATACTCTTATAAGATTTAGTTAGTCCCATAAGCTTAAGAAACCAGTCTATTAGTGCTCCAGATGCGGAAATAGTTCCTAGGATTGTCCATGAATTTGGAATTACATAGTGGTAACATAGTAGATCTTTAGGGATCTTAGAGGGTAATTTCTCTATCATACTCACAATAGCACTAGCAGTACCCGTAGAGTCCACTATCGTACTAGCATCTGTAAGTCCTGCGCCTAATGCGGCACAACATTGGTCATGGGCTCCTATTACTATACTGACAGGATACTCTAAACCTAATCTTTTTGAAATATCGCTCTTCAATTCTCCTATCTCTTGGTGTGACTCAACCACCTCTGGTAACATATCCTCATCTAATTCCAGTAGCTCTATCATATCACTCCACCAGCGCCCTTTTCTAATATTATACAGCATACTAAACGATGCTAAGGTTCTATCCACTACGTATCTTCCAGTCAGCTTAGAGACTATGTAGCTCTGAGGGGAGAAGAGCAGTTTAGTTGACCTCGAAAATAGTTGCTTTCGTCTTCTTCTCAACCACAGTACTTTGGGTGTTGTAAATCCAGCATTGGGTATCATACCAGTACTGTTATGAATATTCTCATACCCTATAGTTTGGGTAATCTCATGGAGTTCCTCTCTACTTCTCTGGTCTAACCATGAGATCGCGTCCATTAATGGTATGTTATCCTTGTTAACAGTAAGTAATGTATTAGCTTGACTTGAAATTCCTATTGCCACAATGCCAGATCTCAAATGTCTTATAATCTTTAAAAGACAGTTAATTGTTGAAGCCCACCAATCTTCAGGACTCTGTTCGATATATTCTCCACGAATCTTTAACCCGTAACTCTCGCTAGCTTCAGCTACGATATTTCCATTTAAGTCTATCGCAATGGCTTTGCAACTACTCGTTCCTAGGTCTAAGCCGATTAGGTACTTCAAGTTACTCCCACTAATCTAATAGTGTAACAAATTATAAATTGAAATGTAGCATGGAATAAGGGCTATGAGTAGAATGAATTACGAGAGTTACACAGGAGAGCATGCCTTAAGTGATACCGTACTTCAAATGAAGAGAGAGTTAGAAGAACTATTCAGATCGATCGAGGATGACTTTAATAAGGCTCTTCCATTTATAATCGAAAGAATTCAAGATTACTTCAAGTACACACCCGATCCAAAGGGGGCTATGCTTCGGCGGACATTTACGCATTGTAGCTAGGAAAATTGAGAAGCTGACTTATACTCACTTAAATCTCACTTCGAGTGATATCCTAAAACCCCAGGTTCTTACTAACAGTAGATGGGATTGTTCGCAATAATTAATGAGATCTTTAGGTAATTTCTACTAAAATCCTAAAGAGAACACTCTATCCATATCACTCATAACAGCTTTCTAGAATATCCTCCCATATTCATCTTCTAGTATAACCTATCACATTCCTTAACTCTCTATTCAGTACGTGTCTAGGTAGTAAACCTATGAGTTTTCTAACGAGTTTTCCTCCTACAAATATAAGAGTAGTAGGTACACTAGTAACATCATACTTAACAGCTACTTCTGGATTTTCATCCAGGTTAACCCTAGAGAAGAGGGCTATGCCTTTATTATCACGAGCTACTTGTTCGAATATTCCCTTATACACTTGGCAAGGAGGACACCAGGATGTGTAGAGATCCACTACTACTATTTTATAAGTATTCAAAGCCCTTTCCAGTTCGTCAGCTGATAGCTCTACAACACCTGGAGGAGGGAGCTTAAGTTTTGTGGTACTCCTCCTCATTAGCCTCCACATGGTTTTTCTAAGAATTATGTCCTCCTCAAGATCTCTCTTCCCGTTCATCACGTATATAGGGACTTAGATAGTTAAAACACTTATCTTCATACAGTAAAATGAGCATTTAACTAATAACATTATCATAGTTAAGAGGGACTTAATAATTTGAGCTGGTTTATTGTATCGATTAGTTTCTTCGAAAGGAGAACCTCTAGACTCTTTAAGGTATTATCTAATCGTACTTATCTTCATAGAATCAACAACCTAGTTTAATTATAAACATTTATTAGCGTAATATTTATCAGATACTTACTTAGCATATTCATATGATTAGAATTCTAGTTACGAAAAAACTGACTTACTTACCTCTAGTCCTTATAATTACTTTAATTTTGATTACAGTGTTCTGTCCAATACTTGGAAGCTTAGAAGAAGAAAATGGAAATACTCACCTGACTATCACGTTTAAGATGCCACAAATACTTGAAGCTCCTATAAAAGGATATGTTCTTATAAAAGTTCCGGGAACCAGACCTCATCTGGTCCCAGGTGCGCCTATAGTTCCGGTGAAGGTTGTAACACTTAAACTACCCTACGGTAGTATAATCAAAAATATAGATGTAGACACGGATACTATGGAGATAAATGGTAGGTACGTACTGCTTCCGGCTCCAAAACCGAAACCATTACAGCCGCCTAGGACTAGTGAGTATATCGAAAATCCAGAAATATATAGATCGAGAGAGCCCTATCCGGAGAAGAATGTAGAGTATGAAGTTAAGAGGGGCATTGACCCTATAACCCTAACCAGAGTAGTATATCTTGTGATTAGAATTTTTCCAGTACAGTTCATTCCGCAAGAGAAGAGAATTCTCTATACTAGACGTATAGATATAAGTGTAGAGTATGAGATTCCTAAAAACGGTCACTATCCCACACAGACCATTGATCTGATCGTAATAACATCAGAAGAACTGAAGCCTGCTGCAACTGACCTAGCTCACTGGAAGAATAATACTGGTTTTAAAGCCAAGGTATACACAGTAGAGTGGATAACATCTAATTATCCTGGCAAAGATCCTCCAGAGAAGATCAGGAACTTTATTAATTATACAGTAAACAACTACGGTACTACATTCGTAATAATCCTAGGAGATGCTGATGTTGTACCCGTCAGGTGGGTGTATTTTTCTCAACTATTCTTTTCTCCTCGAAATCCTAACAATCTAACGGAGACAGATCTTTATTATGCTGACCTCGATGGTACATGGGATACAGATAATGATGATTACTATGGTGAGATTGAAGACGATATCGATGGCTATCCAGATGTCATAATAGGTAGATTACCTGCAAGCAATTTAATCGAAGCATATGCAATTGTGAATAAACTTTTAAACTACACTCCCTATAATGAATGGTTTAGACGTATTTTATTACTAGGAACCATTACTTTTGAAAATGAACTCTATCCTGAGGGTGAGATTATAAAGGATTTCATAGAGACCTACAATCTCTCCGCAGATTTCTACTGGAAGAAATTATATGAAGGACTAAATAACCTAACTCCTGATCTCGTTAAAGCTGAGATGAATAAGTCATACGGATTCGTGAATTTTGCAGGACATGGTGGAGAAAACGTATGGTCCTTTGGCGAAGGTGGAGTCTTCACAACGAACGATGTATATAGCCTGATGAATGGGTACAATACCTCGGTAATAGCAACCATGGCGTGCTTGACAGGAGACTATGGAGATACTGATATCTGTATCGGAGAGGCCTTTCTATTACATAACGGTGGAGGTATTGCATACCTAGGTGCTACAGAGATAGCTGTCGCATATACTGGTTACTGGATAACATACGGTCTGGCAGGTGAGGTAGACTGGCGGTTCCTAGCTGCGTTTAAAGAAATCGAGAATCAAGGATCTATACCTACTCCTGGTACTATGCATGTATTAACAATAATAGAGTACTTATCAGCTCACGGTCGAAGTTATCTATATGATTGGTTCACGATTGTCGAGTATGGTACACTTCTAGGAGATCCATCCCTAGCTTTAACGGGTATAGGTGATCCTCCTCCACCACCGCCTATACCAAAATTGTGCGGGTATATACTCGATGATAGGGGAAGGCTCATACAAAATGCCACTGTCGAGCTCTACGATTATGATACTGGAGCGCTTCTATACTCATATAATGCGTTAAATGGTTACTATGAATTTGTGAACATAAGCTATGGAACATATAGAATGGAAATCCGTGCAGAAGGATATACTAATAAGAGTATTGATCTTTATTATCCTCGAGTTGTGCTCGAAGTTAATGTTACTCTGCACTCACCACCAAAGTTCCCACCTAATACTACTCTTATCGTAGTTGATGATGATGGTGAGTGCTATGTTGATAGAGGAGTTTGGCCTGATGAGATAAAAAGCGTTATAGAGTCACTCGGCTTTAATGTTTACGTATGGAATGAGAGTGGGCTTGGTAGACCATCTCTAAAAGTTCTTCTCGATGAGAATGTAACAGCAGTTGTATGGCATGTGGGTACTTACTGGAAGTACGCAGTAGATGAGCTAGATGCACAGACACTTATAGAGTTTATCGAAAATGGAGGTAGACTCCTACTAGAGGGTGAGGATATAGGTCTTGAACATCAAGACGATGACCTTATGAGGAAAGTTGCACATGCTATATTCTCGATAGATGATACTAATGCAAGTGGTATTAGGGCTACAGCTAAACATCCCGTAATCTTTAATCTCTCAAAGACACTGTTCGAGGTACAGCCACCCTATCCGGATGGTGTAAAGCCCGTTAATGGAGGGATTGAGGTTGCACAGTATATCGATACTAATTATTCAGCTATAATCGTATATGATGGTTTATACCGGGGTTCTGGAGGAAGAGTAATATATGTAGCCTTTCCACTACACTATTTAGCATCTACTGATAGAAATACTCTTATTGAAAATTCGATAAGATGGCTCACTACATCCTATGTCCTAAAGGTACATACAGATAAACACACTTACACTTTAGGATCGACAGTTAAGATTATAGCTAGTCTTATGAATGGGAGTAAACCACTAACAGGAATACCTGTTGCTGTAGACATACATTATCCCAATGGCACTTTAGCTAAAAGACTTCAAATGGTAGATGATGGAAGTAATGGAGATGATACTGCTGGAGATGGCAATTATACAGCGCTATATGAAATTCCTGCAACAGCACCATTGGGTCAGTATAATGTTGAAGTATGTGCTGATATACCTAGTTATACTACTATTTATGAGGAGACTACATTCGAAGTCGAGAGATTGCAGACTGCATTTACTATTACAGTAGAGGATGTGGATATTACTGAAGGTAAAGTATCACTTAACCTTACGATATCAAGTAACGTTGGATTGATAATAACTATGGTTCAGTACTGTGTAGACTGTGAAAATCTAGTTAACATTACTAATCCCATTGATGGGGCCTACGATGAGAGTACAGAAAGCGTACACATAGAGTTAAACACAGACCTGTACTCTACCGGAGAACATACTTTGTATGTGAAAGCTCATGCTGAAGGTGGCTTTGAGTCCGATTGGATAACGTATAAGCTAATGATTAGGGAGCTACAGGCAAGGTATAACCTGATATCACTAACCCTAAAACCCCTAAAACAACTTAAAGCATCCGATTTAGCAAGAGCTATAGGATCGAGTTTAAAGGGGGTGTGGAGATGGCGTACAGACAAACAAGAGTTTGAAGGGTATGTACCGGGTGTAAGTGATCCTGAAGAAGACTTTCCCATAGAACCCGGGTACGGGTACTTCGTATACTTGAGTAATTCAGCCAGAATGGTAGAGGTGGGGCTATGAGAAAAAGACTTCTTTTAGTAGAAACAATCATGATCTTAGGCATCTTGATAGTATGTGTAGAGCAGATTAGTGCTCAGGTTCCTATAACTGTATGGGGCTACGTATACATGCCAGATGGATCGAAAGCTGTTGGAGCCTCAGTCACGGTAGTAGCGGGAGGGATTAGCAAGTCTACAACGACAGACTCTAGTGGCAAATACAAGGTCGATTTAACAGTCGCATCTGTCCCAGTAACCGTAAAGGTTACAGCAAAGAAAGGCGAGTACAAAGGATCGGCATCTAAGTCTGGTGTTGAAGGTGTCGTTCAAATCGACGTACACCTTAAGAAACCTTCTCCACCACCCCCTCCTCCTAAAGAAAAGACAACACTTACTCTACAAACTCCAAAGGACGAGTACATTGTAGGTGATCTGGTCGAGGTATATGGGACGATAAAACCCGCTATGAAGGTCAATATCGATATAGTAATCACTAGTCCTAATGGAACTAAACTAAAGACGAGTATACAAACAATGAAAAATGGCTCATTCTCATATGAATTTCGAGTAGATACTATAGGCGTATGGAAGATATATGCTATATTCGCAGGAAATGAGAAGTATAAGTCTTCTAGAAGCAATACTATAGAACTTCGCGTAAAACAACTAGCAATAATCGAAATCTCCGTCCTACCTGCAGGACCCAGACAGTTCACTATTACTGGTAGCATTAACCCTCCAGTAGCTTATGTTACAGTCTTTATCTACGTCAGTCTAGATGGTGGCAAAACATGGTTGCTCATGTGTAATACAACTACAGATAAAGAAGGGTGCTTCAGGATAGATCTCAATACGACAGTGAGTGGATGGCTCATGTTCAAGGCCACCTTCCCAGGTACTGAAACCTTATCATATGCGGAGACTGAACGCCCACCTATGTTTAAATTAGTAAGTGAGGAAGAGCAGAGATTAAAACAAGAAGTAGAAGAGCTAACTAGAGAACTTGAAGCTGCAAAATCAAGAATAGAAGAGCTTGAAAAGAATCTTAAAAAAGCAAATGAGCGAGCCGAGGAGTTGGAAAGAAAACTTAAGGAAGCACACAATAAAACCAAAGAGCTGGAAAGCCTACTAGAAGAGACTAAAAGTGAGGTGACTAGATTAAGTAATGAACTCGAAGAAGCGAATAGCGAGATTACTAGGCTTAATAGTGAAGTTATACTCTACAGGAATTTAACATTTGTACTCCCAATCCTTCTCCTCTTTATTGGAGTGGTTATAGGCTATTTCCTACGCAAGCAAGGCAGTAGAGTGCATAAAGATACAGAGACGCATAATTAGCGAATGAATGTATAAACCTTGTACTAAGAATAATCAATTTAATAGTTTACTAGAGTAATTTATCAATCTATAGAGTAGAACACCATAGGAAGTAGTGCCCCGGCCGGGATTTGAACCCGGGATCTGCGGCTCGAGAGGCCGTTGCACCCCACACAGGCCTATGCTTGCCGGGCTACACCACCGGGGCGTTTTATCCTAAATATATACTCCTAATATAGATTTTCCTCTATGCTCTTAATAAGTAGATGTTTACTACATGCTATAAACTTTCCGCTATACTCCAGTTCTACCTTCGGTTTTCTCAGAGCAGTTTCCACAGACACATCTTTCTAAAAGAGCTAATTAGTTGTCCATTTCAATACTTAATAGGTATCTATCATAGCATAGAAACAACAGTAGAGGCTCTAGAATGAAATAAGTGCCTAGTGATCGGCATTCAATCAGTCTTAACAATAGATATAACTTATACTTGCACTAACAGTAGGTCAGAGTAGGTGTGATCTAATGCCTAGACCTACCTTAAGTCTACTGAGTAGAGATGAGAAGGAAATCCTACATGAAAAGGCTTTAATATTATTAGAAAACGTAGGAGTAGCGATAAACGATCAGAGGACCTTAAACATACTGAAGAGTGCTGGTTTGAGTTATGAGAAGGGGAGGGTAAAGTTCCCCCGAGATGTAGTTGAGTGGGCTTTGAAGAGAACACCCAAGGAAGTAACTCTCTATTCCAGGGAGGGAAAGCCCTATGCTACCCTCTCTGGGGATACCGTACTATTTAATCCAGGATCAGCAGCTAATGGAATACTAGACTACAAATCTACAGATCCAAGAGAACCCGTACTAGAGGACCTATTTAAGTTCTCCCTAATAGTAGAACACCTAGAGAATATACATCTTCAGAGCACAGCTCTTATTCCACACGATGTTCCAGTAGAGCTAAGAGATAGGATTAGACTATATCCCATATTAAAGGTCTCTAGAAAGCCTATAATCACCGGAGCCTTTACAATTGATGGAGTTATTGATATGCTGAAAATACTGGAAGTCGTCATAGGCGACCCTGGTAGGAAGCCTCTTGCAGTATTTGATGTATGTCCTTCTCCTCCTCTGAAGTGGAGTAGGATCACTGTAAGCAATCTAGTCGACTGTGCTAGGAGGAGTATTCCCATTGAGATAATACCTATGCCACAGCTTGGTGCTACAGCTCCAGCAACAATAGGAGGGGCTTTAATACAACATCATGCAGAAGCCCTATCCGGCATAACCATAGCACAATTAGTAAATCCAGGTTCTCCTATAATATATGGTGGTTCTCCCTGTATCTTAGATATGAGGTATGGCTCTCTACTTATCACGACACCTGAAACCCTACTAGTAGCCACAGCATATGTGGAACTGGCTAAACATCTCTCTCTACCCACCCATACCTATATGTGTCTAAGCGACACTAGACTTATCGATTTCCAGGCTGGAGTAGAGAGTAGTATAGGCGCACTAGTAGCAACTCTTCGCAAAATCAACGTGGTATCGGGACCTGGTATGATAGAAACTGAGAGTGTTCAAAGCCTAGAAAAACTAGTCTTGGATAACGATGTGTGTGGATATGCATTAAGATACTCTAGAGGCTTCAATCTAGACTTAGAAAGTATGGATGTAATAGAACATGTAGTCAATAAAGGAAAGACCTTTCTATCACATAGGCATACATTGAAAACTTTCAGATTCGAACACTACTTTCCTAAAGTATTCAATAGGTACTTTAAATCGACATGGTACGCTAGAGGGAGACCCAGTATTTTAGAGATAGCACATGAGCGGGTTATGGAACTACTAAAGAAGGCGGAGCCAATTTATCTAGATCCCGATGTGGAGAGGAGTCTAAGTGAGCTAGTTAAAAATATAGGGAGAAAATACGGTTATGAGGTAGAGCTCTAGTCGTATACTACTCCTAGTTTTACTGTCTCTTCAGGTCTCTCATCTATTAACCTGTAACCTTCAATAACCTCTTCAAACTTGACTATCGGGTCTAACATACCTTCAACTGTCAGTCTTCTCCTCTTAAAGAGTTCTATCACTGTATCGTACACTCTTCTTCTATCCCATCCCGGATATTCCCTGTATGGCTCACTCTCAACTCTAGCGCCAGAGATCATTACCTGCCTATTGAAGTGCCATTCCTCACCTAAGTACAATCCTCTAGCCTCCCCATGATACCATGAGACTGGAACTATGGTTCCACCATATCTAGTCGATCTTATAGCCTCGTGAAGTGCTCTATATGATCCACTGCACTCTAACGTTACATCCACTCCTCTTCCATTAGTCAATTTACGGATCTCAAGTCCTACATCATACTTCCTAGGATCTAGTACTATATCAGCACCGTAGCGAAGTGCAAGCTTCCTCCTCTTTTCAATAGGCTCTACACCTATTACGAGTATCGCACCCGAGAGCCTAGCCATCTGTATGGTCATAAGTCCTATGGCGCCGAGACCAAATACTGCTACCTTATCACCTAGTCTTATATGTCCCTCTCTTACCGCCATTAATGCTACCACAGCAGGATCAATACAGACAAGTTCTTCATTACTCAGTTCAGAAGGTGCAAGCTCAATACTGGTTTCAGGTACTGTATGTGTCTCTCTTATCGGTAGATATCCATAAACTCTATCTCCTACTCTAAACCTCTCAACTTTATCTCCTACCTCTGTCACTATACCGACAGTCATGTTTCCTAGCGGTCTTGGATATCTTTCTGGTGGAGCTTCTCCTGGTTTTAGGGGAAGGAATAAACCAGTTTTAGAGTCGTACTTTTTCTCGTGAAATGGAGTTACTCCTCGATATATCAGGAGACCGGTACCATGCTTTTCACTTGAAAGGATACTCTTCACTCTTACTTCATTAGGCTTGAGCGGTCTTTCTTCATACTCTCTCAACATAAGCTTTCTAGGGGCTATAGCTATAAGCTCCCTAGGCATGGTTTCACAAGCTATTTCAATTCGAAGTATTTTTAAGCTCTACTCTACCTTTACCTTTACTCTTCGAGGAGCGCCCCTACTCATTTCGGTCAAATAGAGGTATAACATGTAGAGTGTCCAAATAGGTGCTATATCTATTCCTGGTATTAAATCAAATAGTGCTATTATCAATATCCAAGGATCTATCTTCCTCCTCAATAGAAATATGGCTATGACGATAATTATATCGAGTACTAGCTCTATAATGGGACTTCGCATACCTAGAAGGTCTAAACCATCGTTAAGGAGAGCTAGTACGAACATAAGTGTCCAAGTATAGGTACTCCTTCCACTCATAAATCCTCTATTTCTCCTCTTCTCTCTTCTTTTTAAGCATTAGGGCTCAAACTGTTCAATAAGAGAACTATCACTAACACATGAAGAGCTGGATTCTATACTTACGAATTATAGAGCAGTACTATAGTCCTTACTTGATAGGGCCGCGTTTCTGGTAATTCAAGGTTTCGTATATTTCTTAGACGATATATATTTAAAATACTAGCTAGAGACTTGACACCTAAAAAATACTAAATTGTACCTTAATTCTGAGTAGTTTTATGGAGTAGTACTTTCCGAAGAGGAAGTTAGAAGAATCGTTAAGGAGGTTATTGCTAGATTGAGTGGTAGGATTAGTATTGAAGAACTTAGGGAGGAGCTTAACATAGGACTTACTAGTGGCTGCAATAGCTCTTAATAGAGATGAGGAGTTAGTTACTCACAATCAGGACTTTAAATACATAAGTGATGTAGCTAAGAGGATTAACTATTCAATGAAGTTAAAACTCTTATAGTAATAGCACAATTCATAAGTATCAACATTACCGCTTTCAATTTGTTCTCGTCCTTATAATTTATAGTATACTCAAAGAAACTTAAATGGAACATAAAAATGAAAGTACTATACAACAAAACAACAAAGAAACAAAGGCGTCCAGGCGCTACTACATATGGTATCAATTGTATAGTTGACCTGACCCTAACCCTTTAAAATTCACTTAATCCCTTAACTAAACGCTTGGAGTACAGTGATCTTAGAATTGGTATACCTTAACCCCTCTCTCGATTCCTTTTCACTCTTCAACAGTGCTCTAATTGTACTCTGTATGTGATGCCTTGTTACTTCTAGATAAAGAGGGGGATTTAGATAGAATTTCTTCATTACCCTGGTCAGTCCGCTAAAGGTTCATCAATACTCAGCTTGGTGTGTAATCATCACTCCTAAATACATCAAAGAATGTGAATAAAAAGTTTAACCCTAATAAGCAACATATAAATTTTAATTATGAAAAATACTAGTGAACATAGAGGAACAACTTATATTAGTATGAAAATATAACTATAACACCGGTGATCATGTGAATCTGAAGGTATTATTTATCCTATCCCTAATAGCCATAGCCCTAACGATGATAGTAGTACCATCAAAACTAGAGCTTCTAGCAGGACAAGAAGAAGTAGTAGTAAAACCAGGAGAGGAAGCAGTAATACACATTTCGACAAGTAGGATATTCGGAGTACCACTAGCCACAATAGTAGGATACCTCATGGGCATCATAATCCTGATAACTATAATCACCATAGCCATATACGAGTATACACTGTGGAGAAGAGCTAGGAGAATAGCAAAACTAGTAAAGCCAGCCAAGTAACCGAGTAAGATTTAAGACTCACCATAGTTCAAAATTTAAAGAGAAGCCCCGTGGTGTAGCGGTCAAGCATGGGGGGCTTTGGACTCCTAGGGGTGCCCTAGGGGGAGGAAACCCCCAGATCCCGGGTTCGAATCCCGGCGGGGCTACCACTTTTTTGAACAAGTTAGGCTAATCTAGATTCTTTGCCGAAAAGCTATATGAATGAAGTCTTTGTGGATTAAGAGTACTTTATTATTAATTCAAGTTCTGGGGGTCGGGGGTATGCATTAGGTTTTCATCTCCGTACAGCTCTCTACTCCATCATATAGGGCCGACAGGTCCATTAGGAGCGTTATACTGTACCACTAATTACGTGTTTGGTTAAAGTCAAATCTTTCTCAGACTCTAGCGAAACTATTCTAACCCCTTCTCTTGAGAGGATTCTTAACCTTAACTATCATAAAGCTTTTCCTAAGAGTACATTCTTTTGATCAGCTTTCAACTAAAAATTAGGGATTTGAAGTCATTTGTGATCTTTTACGAGAAGATAGGATTTATTAGCTACAAAAAGGATAAGCTCGAGGAGATACTCAGGAGGAAGGGAGTACTATGATTGATGAACATGCGCTTCCAGTATGGAAGGAGCTGGAGGAGAGTATACTACAAGAGATCTCTACTGTGAAATACCGCGGTAAGAACCTGGAGATTACTATCGCTCTGAAGGATCTTGAGGAGCCTATTTTCCAACCTGAGGTTCACATATACACTCCTGCAAATAGATCATTAGTGAGGCATACTCTTAATGGGGTCTATCGAGCATTTGGTGACTGCATGATAAGAGGGGTCTTAATCGATATCATAGAGCGAGTTCCTGAGATCAGGAAATCCAGTATCCCTCTCTCCCTACAGGATGTTGAGAAGCTTGCTCTTAAGGCTATAGTAGAACTTCGATCACTGGTCCTTAGTCAATTATCCGAGGATCTAAGAAAGGAGATAGGTAATTTTCATGTAAGTATATGTGGACTTCTCCTATACGTAAATTATTGCGTTTGCGAGAGAGATTTTGTGATTCTATGTTCTGATATAGCTGATGAGTCATATTTTGTTAGATTAGTGAAGAACCTCTATGCGAGAATGTCATCAGGTTTTGGAAGGATAGATAGAGTAGATATCTCGTATATCAAGAACATACAGGTGTCTGATATAGAAAAGGAAGATGATAAAGTCCTTATTACAGTATCCCAGAGGCTCTAACTTTAATAGGTATCAGGAGTGAAACCTTTTCTAAAATCGATGAAACAGTATTTTTTATCTGAATTGTCGTAATCCATCAGTAGATGTTCTAGAAGCAAAACCAACGTAAAGTTTATAAGGGGTTAATTCACTATAATAATCGGACCTCCCGAGGAGACCGAAAACTCATTAAGGCTCACCGACGGTCACAGAAATAAAAATGCTATCCAGGGTTTTTTACAGCGAGGGCAGAAATCCTATGACCTTCGCTAAGACAACAGTTCACTCTCGCCTTAAAGGGAGGCTCCACTTTTCCAAGGCTAGATTTTTAATTATAGAGTGCAATTTATACTAGGCTAAGTTGCTATATTACTATAGGAATAGCATATAAGTGGGCCCGTAGCGTAGCCAGGATAGCGCGGCGGCCTCCTAAGCCGCAGGTCGGGGGTTCGAATCCCCCCGGGCCCGTCATCTCCTATAGACTACTATAACCTCTCCATCAACTTCAAACTTCTGAAGTAATTCGTCTGAGCATTTTTTATCGCATCTATAAAGCTAAATAATGTTCGAAAGAATTTCTTATCCATAAAGAATTCATTCTAGAATATCACTAAAGATAATTTCAAATAACTTATATGAGTAAAGAAAACATATAAGGCTTAGGACTATGGGTGTTGTCCTGTCTTCAGAGTCTCCTAGCCAGTAGACTGAATGTGGACATAGTTGCGGAGGCTATGCTGGCTAAGACATATACTGAGGTTGAAACAGTTAACAGAGGATCGCTTCCAATCATCAAGCCGAGAACTATGAATACTATAGAGATAAGGACTACTATCCAGCTAGTTTTGATCCATCTAGTGGAGGGATTGGGTTTTCTGCCCACTCTTCTAGCTATCAACGAAAGTACCAGTAGGATCGGTAAGATGTAAACCACTCCTATAAGTGAGGATGCTGTAAATCCTGCAAGTATAGCAGCTGCTTCGGAGTTAAACTGGAATAGGCCAGTGGTGGCCATAGCGGTCAATTTAAGTATGCCCAGTAGCGGGTATATGAGTAGCTTAACTAGGGTTTTCAGAACTTGATTTGATGCTATGAGATTAGCCACAGGTGTGCTCCAGGAGTAGTAAAATTCATCGGCTATGTAGAACTGTCTACCAGAATGTGTTTTAGGAATTAGGTTATCCCTGAAAGACCTTAAGAAGTTGACTTCAGGAGAGAGCTCAGATCCAAAAGTCACAGTAGCAATTATGCACTTTTTCTCCTCAACCGTTATCTTAACCTCATTTGACCCCACTGACGTATAAATTTCACTCTCGTCATAAAAAATCTTTCAGCAAAAATATATAAAATTATTTATACATTTACTATTGTATTTTCTTCATATATCCTTAGTATGAGCTTTTTCGTTAATTAGTATGATTTTTCAGTAGAGAAATAAGATTAAATGATCCTAGAATACTGAAAAATTCACTAGTATCCATTGATACCTAAGAAAAGTAGGATTATTAAGTTAAGTATAATAGGCCCCTCTCAAGCCTAGATTTCCTTTTAAAAATTGGTGGACCGGCCGGGATTTGAACCCGGGACCTCGGGGCATATGCTCTCCCGCGTACTCGGCTTTACATCCTACTTGCGAGGCGGGCATTCTTCCAGGCTGAACTACCGGCCCTCACGTTCAGAGTAATACTCGAATTAAATAAATTATCGGTATGCTTAAGAGCTAGGTACGACTAGTTCCGTAGTCTCGATTGAAGGATTCTTAGTCTATTTAAAGCTTGACGTTTATTCTTTTCATCTGTTCTTAAAGCTATCACTACATCTCTTAGGAATTGAATAGCTTCATCCATACACCTAGTATTGACAGGGTAGGGAACACCATCTTTGCCTCCAAAGGCGAAGGAGTACTTTGCAGGGTCTTTCCAACTTACCTCATCTCCATATATGAGCTCTGAGATGAGTGCAAGTGCTCTTATAGTTGAGGGACCTATTCCCTCTACTAATAGAAGCTCTTCGTAATTCTTAGGAGATAGTTCATAAGCTCTTTCTATGGCATTCCAATTTATGTTCTTAGGCATAGACAAGTAAATCACCTTAGGACGAGGAGTAGGTCGGTAACCATTAGGATTTAACCACTTTATAATACTTTCAGATCGAACTGTAGATCTAAGCTGATAAATAAGTCTTTTGATATGCTTAGCCCCCTCATTTACTATATCCACTGAGGTCTTACGAGCGTCTCTACTAATTCTGGAAGTCATGTCTAATACTAGGGGTTCTATTCTTTCACTGATTATTCCCGAGTGTGGCTCTTCGACAGGATCTCTTATACTCTCACTGAACCAGTGGTATCTTCTAGCGTACCTATTTTCTAAATTCATCCCCTGTTGGATCACAGTCCAATGTCCTTCATTAGTTATCAGCATAGAGTGGTGATAAATGTTATATCCGTCTTGAATAGCGCAGTTATCCACTTTAGCAGTAAGTCTACTTATTTTTTTCAGAAATTCAATTTTATCCGATGAGATTCCAATTCGCTCTCCATAGATACTTATTTCCTTAGGGGTTTTTAGTGCTCTCTTGCCCTTTCCTCCCACTACTATAATGCCCATTTCCTCTCTATTAATCACAGTCTTGAGGATAGCAGTAACTACTGTTGTCAGACCCGAGGAGTGCCAATCGAAACCAAGAACACATCCCAATGCTTGAAACCAGAAGGGGTTAGATAGTCTAAGAAGGAGTTCTTTTCGACCATATTCCTCTACGATCAGATGAGTTATTTCACTACCTAATTTTATCATTCTGTCTATTAGCCATTTCGGTACTCCTCCACGGTGGAGTGGAAGGTCTGCTATTCCTACTCTACTTATCTTCACTCACCCCAGTATTTCGATGGTCTCTACAACTCCAGTACTCAGTCGTCGTTCAATTCCGTTTTCATCCTCGATTATTAATCTACCACATTCATCTATACTTATGACCTTACCTCTGAACTCTCCTATTCTAGACCTTATTGATATTTCAGCTCCTTTCATCATAGAGAGAGTTTCCCAATCACTTATTATTCTACCAGTATTACCACGCTTGAAGGTCTCATAGTAATGTTCCATGTTCTCAAATATCTTACAGAGTAGAGGTATAGGTTCTACGGGATGACCTACCTCTTCCATGAGTGTAGTAGCTCTGTTTCTTATCTCTTCTGGGAGTTCTTCTAGGGAGAAGTTATTGTTTAATCCAGCACCTACTATTACTGAGCGTGTTTCACCAGCCTCGAATATAGCCTCTGTAGATACTCCACATACTTTTTTATTATCGATCAGGATGTCATTGGGCCATTTTAATCTAGGGTGTAGATCTACACATGCCTCTATAGCCTTGGCAATCGATATAGCCGAAAATATCCCCACAAGAGGTATAGATTGAGGAGCTGTTCTGGGTTTGAATACTACAGAAAACCAGAGGCCGCCTCCTGGTGAAATCCACCTCTTTCTACTTCTTCCTCTACCTGCTGTCTGTTTCTCTGCTATAACTACTAGACCTTCATAACCCGCATTCTGTCGAGCAATATTCATAGTAGAGTCGACAATTTCCTTAAAGATCAATCTCTTTCCTATGAGCTTAGTCCTCAATCTATTATTGATCTCTGATAGATCTAGCTTATCCAGCCTTAACTCCAATTTTCCATTCTCTAATTCTCCTATGTAAAATCCATCATCTTTAAGAGCTGAGAGTAATCGTCTCGTAAGTGTAGGATTTAATCTTAGTCTCTCAGCTATCTCCTCCTCTGATGCTATCTCCACCATTAGCAGTTTTAGAACACTATATTTCAGCTCTTTCCATCTCTGTTCTGATACCATATTCCATACCCTTCATAATTACTGTAGAGAGTACTTAAACCAATTTCGGAGTATATAGAGTAGTTAATATAAATTAACTTTTTGGGTACTCTCTGCTGTTAACTTTCACTTCTATACCTATGTACCTTTGCCTAGAACGGCTCTAAGGGCTCTTTACAAAACTAGGAAAAAGACGGAGTATAGTCATGTCTAAAGGATAATTCAGTGAGGAAACAAAGGGCGAGCTCACCTATAGTCTGAGTAAACCTAGATCACCATTATGAACCACTATGATACACAATAATATCACATTACTGAAGAGATATCTAAACTAATTTGGAATATATAAGGCAATAAATTAACATACTAGTCCTCTAAGATTAGATTATGGAAAGGAGAATAAGAGAAGAAAAGTCCTCATAAACTCCAAAGAAGACAGAGGTTCAAGAGATCTACTCCAGACCAGTATAACTCTTGTTGTTAAACTACCCTGTGCTCAATATAGGGCATAGTATGTCAAAGGGATATACTTTAATTCTTAATTTATTTGAATCAACAGATAAATCTCTTTGAAGAAGCTCTCCAACTAGTGTATACTCTCCTAAGTCGATTATTTCTGTCACACTTTCAGAAGTCATATTGAATATGAACCATGCTTGAAGATCCTTACTAATACGCCTTCTTCTATTAAGTCCACCGCACTTCTCTGGCATGACATTTGCATTCTCAAGAATTTTCAATAAGAATCTTTGATTACTAGAATCGTCAAATGCAGTATACGCATGCCCAAGTAGAGTTCCAATAAGGTACGCTAACCCCTTACCAAATTTATTAACCACTCCTACTACGCTATCTCCATATAGTAGTATTGGAGTGCTTTCCTTGACCTTGTAGATTTCCACACAAAAACTCGGTGATATTTGATATCCCTCAAATTGACCTATGCCCCTAAGAGACTTAAATGGTAATATTCTACCATAGGAGAGCTCTCTAGGAGTCCACTTAGGGGGTATTTGGGGCTCATGTATCCTGCGAACCTGATAATGCTCTACACTAAAGAGTTCTTCAGCTATAGGAGATATGCTTCCAGATCTAGCAAATCCAAATCGATCATGACGTCCGGGACAGGCCTCAGAGATAAGAGTCCCGCCTGAAGCTACGTAGTCTCTGAGTAATTTGAATACCTCATCGTCTACAGCTAGAGGAAATGGGAGTATTATTGCTTTGTACTTACTCAATTGATTAAAATCCGTTTCATAAGATTCTATGAAATCTACCCAAATCCCAGAGTCCCAGAGCATTTTATAGATACCTCGAATAGTGTAGGATAGGTGTTTATCTAGATCCCGTTCATAGAATCCTCTAGCCTGCATAAAGTGCCAAAGATCCTCGTTAATTAGTATAGCTACCTCTGCTCGAGGAACTGTGCCTTCATTGAAGAGCTCTGGGTATTCGTTTAGTGCTCTGCTCAGTCGTCCAGCCTCTTCAGCTCTAGGTGTAGTGTCCCTCCGAAAGTCTAGTAATCCGAAACCGTATGCTTCTGTCCAGAAGATCTCAGATCTAACATTCCAGAAGAGTAGCTCTTGAATACCTGAGGAGAGAGCTGTTAATACCCAACGTCTTATGTCCTCGGATGTTGGAACTCTATCCCACCCTCCTTTAGGCCCTCCTTGGAATTCCGCTGCCGCAATCTTACGATTGGGACCTGCAGCACATCTAATATAGTCGTATCTGAGTGCTATAGTTAGAACCTCTTCAAGAATACACCTTTCACAAGAGACTGGCATACCAGGAGGTGGATATCCAGCATCCCATTCGTGAAAAGTACCTGTTGGATAGCATGAACTTCCGTAGATGTCTACTTCTTTTGCCCAACGCCAATCATAACCTCGTCCTGGTTGGATTCCGCCAACATGCGCTGATACTGGGCGTTTTTTAGGATCATTAGCTTTAACTGTACTCACCTTCCAACGAAGTTGACTAGGTATATATATGTCGTACATAAAATATCTCCAGTCGATGTATGATGGAACTCTTCGGTAGAGTCTAGGCGGTTCAACTTCCTCCCAGTCACCATAACCGGTACGCCATGCTCTATTAAGCTCTTCTAAGCTACCGTACTTTTTACGCAACCACGCTCTGAAGCGAGCTAGGGTGTACTTGCAATAGCAGAAGCCTAAAGTGGCTGAGGGTATTACCATCTCTTTATGCAAGGGCCAGATTCCGATTTCCTGATTGATGTTCCACTCTATGATATTATCGTAGTGACTAAGTCTCTGGACTAGCTTACTCAAAAAGTTCATTGCTGCTCTACGTGCTCCTGGATGATCCCAACAAGGTCCGGGTTTACCATCATAAGGAAGCCTATACTGAGTTGGATCATAATGTCTTTCTCCAGTACTATAGACCATACAGCAGTCTGGATACTTCTTGTAGAGCCATGCTGGAGCTTGTTCTAGGGTTACTACAAAATATACATATAATCCTAGCCTCTCAGCCTCTTCTATTAGGAACTCTATTTTGTCTAGAGTTATCTTACCTTCTACACTTTCATCTATACACCAGTGTTCTTGGAATCTAAGTGTGTTGAGACCTAGATGTTTAATAATTCTCATGTCATGTAGAAGTTCGTCTACAGGTCTGGAGGGTTCGAAGTAGAACTGTGCTCCTACGGGAAATATACACTTAATCTCACTTTTAGCATTAGTTGACATTTCGTACTACCAGTAGAGTTAACTCGACCACTTAAAAATACCTTCGTCCTCCATCTCTTTTAAACTGGACCCTATCAGGTAATCTCCATGGATACTATAACTACAGGTTTGTTAAAAGAGTGGTTAATTTGTTAGTGATCTTAAAGATGAGGAAATCTTATACTAGTACTCAGCTAACTCTTGATTACAGCTATAGGTTGGTCTTTGTTGACAAACTGTCCTTCTTTAACCATGATGTCTTTGACTATACCGCTTCTACCGGCTCTGATCTCCACTAGGGTCTTCATAGACTCTAATATGACTATCACATCTCCTTTCTTAACCATATCACCTGTATTCACTCTAACCTCTACGACGGTTCCAGCTATAGGAGATAAAATCTCGTCTCTAGCGATAGGTCTAGTTAGGTCTCTAATAAGCCTGACTCTAGGACTTTTCCTTCCTATTAATGGGGTCTTCAGAGGCTCTACTTCCACTTCATAAGTTCTTCCATCTATTATTATTCTAAATCTTCTTCTCATTGACTACACCTATTGAAGATTATATCTAGTCTTGAGGCAAGAGTCCAAAGGTTTTTAGGTTTATATGAGTACTTATGCTTGTTTGGTCTTCTCTTAACCTTTTCAAGCTCTGTATATACTATGGCTGTTATCAAAGCTATCTTTGCATACTCCTCGTCCAGGTTATCGTCTTTATTCGTCATCTATCATTTACACTTCATTAGTGCTATTAAATATTTACATAGTTGATATCATAGAGGGGGTATTCCATGCTTCTTGGGAGGTCTTCTCAGGGGCTCTCGTTTATTCATTAGGAATTTCAATAGCCTTATTAGAGTAGGCCTCGTTTCACTAGGTTCTATTATTGAGTTTACATAACCTCTACTGGCAGCTACGTATGGATTAGCTATCTCATCTCTGTACTCTCTTATTAGTTTTTCAAGAAGTGAGGCTTTATCCTTGCTCTCCTTTAGTTCTCTTTTATATATTATTTCGGCCGCGCCTTCTGGACCCATTACAGCTATTTCTGCGGTTGGCCAAGCGAGGACTATATCTGCACCTAAGTGAGAGCTGCACATAGCTATGTAACCGCCTCCGTATGCCTTTCTAAGGATAACTGTAAGTTTGGGTACTGTAGCTATAGAGTAGGCATACACTATCTTAGCACCATGTCTTATTACTCCTCCATGTTCTTGATGTGTCCCAGGTAGAAAGCCTGGAACGTCTACTAGGGTCACTATTGGAATATTAAAGGCGTTACAGAACATTACGAATCGAGCTATCTTATCGGAGGAGTCTATATCGAGACAGCCTGCGTATACTGTAGGTTGATTTGCTACTACACCTACGGGTATTCCATCGAGTCTAGCGAAGCCTACTACAGCATTAGGAGCAAAGTCTTTGTGTACTTCCATGAAAGAACCTAGATCGAATATTCCTTCTATAACCTCATATATATTGTAGGGCTCTAGGGGCTCAGTTGGTACTATTGTATCTAGGTAGGTCTCTCTTCTCTCAGGATCATCATCACTCTCGATAACTGGAGGATAATCCATATTGTTCAGAGGGAGATAGCTTAGGAGTTTTCTGATCTCACTATATAGCTCTTTTTCACTATCCACTACAAAGTGAGCAACACCACTCTTACTACCGTGTATATCCGCACCACCTAGTTCTTGAAATGTTACAGTCTCGCCTAGTGCAGCTTTAACTACTTTGGGACCGGTTAGGAACATGTAGCTTATACCTCTTACCATGAATATGAAGTCCTGTAGTGCTGGTGAGTACACAGCACCTCCAGCAGCGGGACCTACTATTGCGCTGATCTGTGGGATAACTCCAGATGCTAGTACATTCAAGTAGAAGATTTCACCATACCCTTTTAGGGAGTCGACTCCTTCCTGTATTCTAGCACCACCAGAGTCTATTAGCCCTATGACTGGTACTCCTATTTTTAAGGCTAGTCTATAGACTTCAGCAATCTTCTTAGCATGCATTTCACCTACACTTCCTCCCATAAAGGTGAAGTCTTGAGCATATACTAGTACTGGGCGCCCATCTATAGTTCCAAAAACTGTTACTACACCATCTCCTAAGACCTTCCTCTTATCCATTCCAAAGAGTGTACATCGATGGGTTACAAATTCGTTAAACTCTACTATTGAGTCTTCATCTAATATTAGTTCTAATCTCTCTCTAGCAGTAAGCTTGCCCTTTCTATGTTGTGCCTCGATCTTCTCTAAACCACCCCCTTCCTTAAGCCTCTCTCTAATTTTCCTAAGTTCTTCTATCTCTCTTCTCATAAGGGTACACCAGTGTTCCTAGAGGGATTCTATCCAAGCTATATAAGTCCTTCCGTTAACCTTTACTCTGAGAGCTTTAGCTCCCCTTTTGACAGCTTCTATAGAGGTTTCAATAGTTCTCTTAAGCCAGAGTAGCTTTTCCATATACTTTGAACATTTTTCCATAGCATAACTCTCAGAGCAGTACTTCACATCTACTAGGTGCAGGCTCTCTAATCTGGCTAGACTATCCAGATCATCTGAGGGGATCCAACCACATACATTGTCATCGTGCTTATAGTGAAGGATGGGAATTAGGATACCTCCATCTGATCTTAGTACTGGAGGTTCTGCATCCACTATGGTTTCATCAGATGGTGGAGTTCTCTCCATCTTGAGCAAGTAGTATTCTCTTTTCTTAAACAGTACTGCTTTTACAGTATTATCATGTTGTTTTCTCATTTTAGGTGTAGCCACGCAAATTACCTTTTGAGTAGTAGGTCGTATAGTTTCTGGAACTCGAAGAGCACTCAGTATTCTACAAATCTCTTCGCTATCATAAGATCTTGCTTCACTTAGTTTAGTTCCATGTCTCAGTTCTACTCCTTCTAAGCCACTTGGAATTCCACCAATAATGTTGACGTATACTACTGAGTCATTCTTAGAACGGATAGTTATGTTATCTTGTGGTCTTACTGGTATTGTAGTCCAATTTTCGCAAAGTTCTCCGTTTACAAGCACGTCTCCGTACCCTGCGACGGAGATGAAACCTTCGTCTAGTGCTTGAAGTTCTAATAACCCCCCTCTTATCTCTATAGCTAACGCATTTAGGCTATTTAGGGAAATTACATTACTTGCCACATATGAATATAAGTCTAGGACATTCCCTCTACTAAATATACCCCTGGCTCTAATTACCATCGCTTTTTCAGCACTGGTAATCTCAAAGGGCATCTTTTCCCCTTCGACATTAGCTTATTAACTATTCAGCTTCTGTCGATATTTAAATGTTCGCATCTCTCTATGAAGTAATACAGGCAATCATTTCATAAATTAAAAAAACGCTTTTATAGTGTAATTATGCAGTTACTTCGATGTCTAGGAAATATGAACTTGTAATGACCTCGATATTAGCCTCACTAGCTATACTCTTCACTCTCACAAAACTCGAGATACCATATTTTCCAGTAGAGTTCCTTAAGTTTGATTTAGCCGAAATCCCCTCTGCTGTGGCCCTTTTAACACTGAATCTCTATTCAGCTATAATCGTAGCCATAATACACTTCATATTCCTAAACTCTAGAAGCTCTTTCGCACCCATAGGTCCTCTCATGAAGCTACTAGCAGTACTTTCAACAGTAATAGGACTTTATCTAGTGCGTAAGCACCTTAGAAAAAAAGGAGCTATATCCTACTTAGTAATACTGGTTCCTATCTCCATTAGAGTGATGATCATGGAGTTAGCTAATATACTAGTCATAACCTTTATACTACCAGGCCTACTGCGTATTTATGGGCTAACGTTTTACATTATCCATGTAGCTATATTCAATGTACTCCACGCTATTCTAACAGTATTAACCTCTAAAGTACTTGTAGAATACACGCATCGTTTACAAAAAATTTATCACTAAGCTCAATAACTTTTCTTGGGATAATGTGGAATATAGCAGAATTGCTCTACAGACTTACAGTAAAGTGGGGATATTTGGGTGCACTAATAGTATCAATACTAGGAAATTTCATACCCTTTATCCCTATCCCGTATTTAGCGGTTATATTCCTAATAGCTTCAAATGTGCCAGAGCTAGATCCACTACTCCTCGGTATAGTAAGTGGCGTAGGAGGGGGTATAGGAAAACTAGTTACATACTACATCTCTAGGGGTGCTAGTACTTTAATGAAACCTGAACAACTAAAGAGGTTATGGGCTCTTAGAGAGTTAATAGGAAATTATGGTGCTGTAGCTGTTTTCATCTTTGCTGCCACTCCCTCTCCTGATGATGTCATCATAATATTACTAGGAATACTAGGATATGATGTGAAGAAGTTTCTATTATCATGCACTGCAGGGAAGATTGTGATAAGTGTACTCACGGCATACTCGGGAAGGCTCTTTAGTGAGTTCATGAAATATTACTTAGGACTTGAGCAGGGTATAATCTCTACTGTACTCTCTATAATCTTACTTATAGTGTTGATTGTACTTGTACTCAAAATAGACTGGATTAAACTACTTGAGAATGTGGAGAAAATGGGGTGGAAAGAGTACTTAAGGAAAACCTTTAGTTTGAAGATAGGTAATGAATAAATAAGTCTATTCATGAGTGAGTAACGCATCAATCACTATCTTATATACTCTTGGTGCATAAGGAGAGACCACTCTCCTCTCTAATATCTTAGTCTTAAAGCCGTGATCTTCTCCTGCTTTTCTTAGTAGTTCTTCAGCTTCGGAAAAGAGATCCTCTTCTTTTGACCAGTGGTAAAAGTGTATAATACCTCCTTCAGGCTTTAGACATCGTACGGCTATATCGAGATATCTATAGGCTCCTTTAGGTAGTGGCATAATCACTCTATCACACATGCCATACCATGTATTGCATACCTCCTTTACATCTCCTAGTACTGCCAGTATCTTGCCTACAGCCTTATTTAGCTCTATGTTCTCTAGTAAATACTTGAAGGCTATGGGAGAGATTTCAATAGCTATTATTTTCTTCACGTTAGGCTGAAATTTTAATATAGCTAGTGCGTAGGGACCTACTCCAGCAAACATTAACATTATAAACTCGTTCTCTCTAATCTGCTTAGCTATTCTTACTCTCTCATAAGACTCTCTAGGAGAAAAGTATACCTTAGTAGGATCTACTTTTATTATGTATCCATATTCCTTATGTAGGACTTCAGTATTGGTATTCCCATATAATAGTTCGAAATTCCTAACTCTATATGTACTATACCTTGGTGAAGACTTTCTTAGCACAGTTCTCACATTTTTGTGTATTTTAGCAATAGTTTCAGCTATTTTGTACTTGTAATCTTCGATTTCTGAGGGTATTTCTATTATAGCGACAGCTCCTTCTTTAGAACCTACTATATCAAAGCTTCTAGGTACTAGATCAAGTTTTTCTGAAGGTATTATACCTTTCAGTGCGTCTCTTAGCTTCAGGAACTACACCTCCACGTGCTTGACCAGTAGATTAGTACCACCTACAGCCTCAATACAGTTCTTCAGTTTTTCAATTATTTGTGGCTCTAGTTCTACATGTGTATATAGAGTAGCAGTATCTCTTTCAGGACTTACTATCATAACTCCAATTATAGAACCCTTAAAGCCTATCAAATACTCATATGCATGCATTCTAGAGTAGAAACCACTCTGCTTTAAGAGGTAGTGTAATCTTTGTCTATTCATGGGAGATCTAAATCCCAATTTCCAAGCTCGTTCTTTCATCTCTATAGTAGAATTTCAAGGTATTAATATTAAGATTATCTTCAGGTAAAACAAGTTCTTACTATTATAATATTTATTACCTCACCTCATTATATTGACTAATAGTTACATTAAAATCTACTAGAGTATAGCTATTAGCGAGAATACATAGGAAAAACCTCTGCATATCTTTTAACTATAACTTCAATTATTTCAAAATCCTATCCATAAAATGGATAATAATAGAATGAATAATATTTATATATATGGCGCTCTGTGAGCATGTAGTCTCTTTCGAAGGTAAGGTGGTATCATGAGGATCTTAGTGATATCCGACATTCACTGTAACCATCATAAACTAAGGGATTTGTTGAACTCGGTTAAAGGGTACGATCTCATAGTAGTCTGTGGAGATTTTGATTGCCCCCAAGCCGTTGATATCTTGGCAAGTAAGAGAACCCTAGCTGTGAGTGGGAACATGGATTATTTTAATATTATAGCAAAATTACAGGAGAGCGGTATTTCAATAGAAAATGATGTAAAGAGAGTAGGAGATTACGTATTCATGGGTATAGGTAGAGAAGAAGTGTCAATCGAAGAAAAGGAACTCGACGAAAAATTAATAATAGTATCGCATTATCCGCCTTACGGAACAAAAGTGGATATAGCCTTTACTGGTGAGCACATAGGTTCTTATACTGTTAGAAATGTTATTGAGAAGCTTAAACCTATAGCATGTCTCTGCGGACATGTACACGAAGCTAGGGGTGTAGATCAGATAGATAAAACACTTATACTTAATCCGGGGCCGCTTAGTTGGGGGTACTATGCAATACTAGATCTACCATCTTGTAAGTACTCTCTTAGGAGAATATAGTTAAAGTCATAGTATTAGATCACTCATGTCCTCCACTCTATTTATGATGTCCTCCATCAAGTAGGCTATTTCGCTAAACATATTAAGATTGTGAGTTACAGATAGTTTCTTAATATACGCTCTCACCCTATGCTTTAAGCTTTCGAGACTTTCAAAGATATCAACTTTCAGTTTTGAACTTTTAAGGAGTGTCGTCATGACCTCGGACTGTAGAGTAGCTGTCTCTAGGCCTATATTCAATATATCTTTGGAAGGTATTGATACCTGTCCTCTTTTCAATATGGTTATTGCATGCCTAGCTATTTCCTCAGATAAATCTCCTATCTCCTCAAGATCTCTAGCAAGCAATCTCATATCCATTAAATATACTTTTCTTTCTGAAGGTACTATGGGGTTTCTTATTAGGGATCTTATCAACCTTACTGAAAGGAAGTATAGTCTATCTACTCTATCGTCCCTTTCTATTATAGATTCTAATCCCTTAATGTCTCTATCGAATAGACATTTAAGAGCACTAGTATACATATTCCTCGTAATCCTATCCATCATACTTAGTACCTGAACTATATCATAATCGTCTCTGGTAAAACACTGAAGTACGATACTTTCTTCACTTTCCTCCACTATCTCCACACCCACTAGAAGCCTAAGCATATCGTTTATTTTTTCGATAATCTTAGGAGACACACCATCAAGTACTTTTACTTCGATCACCTCATACCCAGCTAAGTACGAAGCCATTAATTTATGCTTGAACATCCTATCGTATACTATGCTCGTTCTCTTGGGTAAGGTTACTCTTCGTAAGATAGGGATTATTTCTAGGACATTATCCTCTCTAATTACTAGTTCGACCTTAGATCCCCTATCTAAGCCTGTAGATTTAATCCAATTCTTAGGTAGCGATATGTACAAAGAGTTACCCACTTTCACTAGACTTCTTATAGAGTTCATCGATATCCCTGAAATATTATACGTTTGCTGGTAAAAGTGTATCCCAGCTTAAGGTCGTAGATTAGTGAGTGAATACTATGGGTTTAGTAATCTGATCCATGTCAGACCGGGTTCTATTTCTTCATTGCAACGGCTCAGGCTCTAGCCCCTCTCCATTCTGCTGTCAGCTCACCTCCTTATAATCATCACACATCATGTGGTTGATTCTTCATCACTCAGTAAGGTAAGATATTACTCTACTTATTAAAATTAATCCTCAAAAGTTCGAGAAGGTACTTTTAAAAGTCAATATTATAGTATACCCTCGTGAAGAGGAAGTACCCACGTAATAAGGATATTGAAGTATCGGTACTGAGAGCACTTTCACAGGCATTGGTTATGCATCCAGATGAGCTACCGTCGATAGTTTTTGAAGATCTAGAAGAGAGAGGCTTTGATACCACTTTTGTGAACGTGAAGAGGATATGGAGGATATATAGGGATATGGTATTAAAAGGTAGGATATACGATATACTAGATGTAGTACGTAGAGAGAAGCATAAGAATCTCAGAGGCTAGGGAAGATTTAATAATAACAGCGCATAGGGATAGCAGTATGAGATATTTAAGGAGTACTATTACTAGTACTGCAGAGATATTCACAAGGTGGTTTTATAATATAATCAAGTATATGCTTCCAGATACCTCTGCTCGTGAAGCTAGCTTTATGGCTAGAATAGCATTTCAGGATTTCAAGAATTACTTAAGAAGTAAGTTAAAGCTCTCTAGATATGAGATCACAGAGCACTCGGTTGTGATGGAAATGGAGAATATGCTAATGGAGCCGAAGAGATATGATAGAGAACTTAAAGAATGGACTGAAGTGTGGCTACAGAAGTGGAAAGAGAGGGTGAAAGTAGTACTATCAGAAGAAGATGTTAAAAAACAGAAGCTTGTACTGGATGAAGAGATCAACTCAATTGTGAGGAATCTGGGTTTTTGGAGGGAGCTTAAGGATTTTGTAGTGGGAGCTCTGATAGAAAAGGGAGAAATCTGCTTTACAGATATAGTATCAGAGAATATCCTCAGAATAGAAGTTAATAATATATTTAAAAAACTAGGAAATGCAGACTCTACCATAAAATACTTACAGGAAAATCCAATACACTTATTGAATAGGGCATTGGACAGGGTGAAGATGATATCTTCTAAGCGAACACCTTTAGTTTTAGTAAGAATAAATACTAAAATGATAGATTATATATACTAAGATAATCTTTTACCGAATCCCTTGGAGCTAGGGCTATTGTCGTATACTTCCTCTACTCTCATTATGAGGCACGGATAACTACTTCTTTTACTTTTGGGGTTGTGGTAGATATCATGAACTAGGTTTACATATTCGTAGTAGGGGCCATTAGTATATATTTCTACAGTACCATGAAGTTCAAAGCTTATAGTAGGTGGCATATAGTATAGAAGACATACTCTCTTATTCTCCTGCAGGTTTTTCCATGTATGTTTAGATGACCACGGGACTTTACTGGCAATCTCTAACATAGCTATCTTTTCGAAGTCGATATTTTCGTATGCTCTCTCCCTATCATCAAAATATATAGTATCCAATAGTAACTTTAATCCCTCTTTTCTATACTCTTCAATACTAGTATTCGATGAGCGAGCAATATAGGTTCTCAACTTCATTATCACATCCCTAAGTAAATGGTACTTTGGCACAAAGCCAGCTCCCACAACTTTAGCGTTTACGAATACACTTCCATCTTTAAGTACTCGCGCAGTACATAGTACTGGAGTATGTCTTGTCATTTCGATAATAAATTTGCTTGAATCTATGTCTCCACTCAATAGTTTCTTAAGTACTTTAACTCGTCCAAAGTAAGCCCACTCTATAAAGTCTTCAGGAAGCATATTTGAGTAGAGTGGACCTCAAATATAACCTCTACTATTTATCTAATACTCAATATTCTGAAGTATCTTGAGTAAAGATAGCATCCTATTTGTAATTCAGACCCTTAACTTTTTAATTAACTTAACTACATTTACCATTCCTATTCTCTCTATTTTGACTATACCGTACTTCTCCAACTTTTTCAAGTGTCTATGGGCTGTAGTCTTCGGTATTCTTAGAGCCGATACTATATCTCTTTGTAGCATTTCCCCCGATCTGGACTTGAGTAGTCTTATTATCTGTACATCGATATCCGTTAATATGTACCTTAACTCTGAGTATTCCCGTTGTCTTTTAGCGCGAAGTACGACAAATGATATTAAAACGCTTAATATCGCTACCAGAACTCCAATTAAGACAAATACCATATTGGTAGGTTGTCTCGGAAGGACTCTAAGTATTAAGCTTCTCGTCTCGATTATCTTTTCGTCGTATCCACATTCTAATAGTAGTTTTATTTCAGTCTCTTTATCCACTGATGGTGCTTTAAGTTTAATTTCTAAATATGCTTTCTCATCGGGTTTTAAGGTTTTTTTATCGGAGAGTTTAATACCCTTTAATTTATCATATAATCTTATGAATACTGTAGCTGACTTATTTCCTTCATTAACTACTGCCACTCTAATTGAATATTCTTCTCCTGATGATACCTTATCTTTAATGTAGATTTTCAGTATTTTAATCTTTGGAATGAGTTTGTGTTTTACAAATACTTTAATATCTATAGATTTCTTATCATCTATTATATCATCATGACCACATATTATATCTAGAGTATACGTAGTATTTCTGGAGACCTTAGGAGAGGTTAGATTGAAGTGCATAATTACTTCTTTACGAACCTCAAGATACAGAATTGTAGTATTAATTGTAATACCCCTAAAGGTATCATAGATTTTAATGAAGAGATTGCCACTTCTATTTCCCGAGTTAGTCAGCTTTATATTTAGAGCGAACTTAGAGTTACTTTGAACTTCACTGGGATACTTTACACTTATTATCTTCGCCTTTGGAATGAGTACTGGTGGATATACTCTTAATAACCATTTCACCACATAATCTCCAGGAGGTAAGAGTAGGACATATCTCTTATCTACCTCGTATAGATCTATGAACCCCTCGGGTATGTCCAGTGGTATGGAATTCTCGGGTAGTATTATCTTTGTAGTGCAAGGAATAGTTACATTCAAACTCCATATATTAGGGGGTTTCCTATAAACTAAAGTATCTGTTAAGTAGGTTACATTAACGACCCCTCTATCAGGTGCATATACTCTAATTATATACTTTTTATCTGAGACCTCTACACTAGTATCGTATACTTCCTTACCCACAGCAAATACAGGTTCTAGAGGTTTAGAGATTGCTGGAATATCGATGTATACGCATTGTACGGTCACGTTTACTATATGAGTCACTATAACGCTTCCATCTCTCTGTATATCGAGTACTATCTCCAATTGAGTAAACTCTGGGGATGAGTTTAATGTGGCCATGATTATGGATAGAGGGATTACTAAGAGTGTTGCTAGTAGTACGCCTAAAATTATGATATTGTATACATCCGCTCTCATAGGTCTCAATTTAAATATGTAAGATGGTATAATAATGTTTGTTGATATTTATTTTCTATCTAATATTGTGTGAAGATCAATTTTAATTAAAAATGAAATTGGGGCTGTCTCAGCAGGCAATTAATATAATAAAAATACCTTTTGCCTATAATAGGGTTGGAGCATGGATTATGAAGTTATAGTTGTTGGTGGTGGAATAGCTGGGTTAACGGCATCAATGTACCTAGCTAGGCTTAAAGTCGATGTCCTAGTTATAAGCATAGACCTAGGAGGACAGCTTAAAAGTGTTAGTAAACTAAGCAATTACCCTGGATTTGATGGAGTGGAGGGGATTAAATTAGTAAAGGATGTACTGGACATAGTGCAGAGGCTAGGAGTAGAGATATTGATAGACGAGGTTATTAGATTAGGAGAAGAAAATGGAGGGTTTTACGTGCTCACTAAGAGTGGGGAAAAGCTCACCTCCAGAGCTCTAATACTAGCTATTGGAAAGAGGCCGAGAAAATTAGGAGTTCCGGGTGAGGAGGAACTTGTAGGAAAGGGCATCTCATATTGCATACTCTGTGATGCACCTTTAGCTAGAAATAGAAAAGTAGCTTTAGTAGGCTATGGACGATATACAATAAACTCCCTAAAGCTTTTGAAGGAGTATGCGTCAGAGGTGTATTTATTATCTCCTAAATCCAATGCTGGTCTCTCAGAAGAAGAACTTAGGCAACTAGTCTCTCAGGGAATAAATGTAATAGATAGTGTTAAAATTAAGGAAATTAATGGTAAATATAGACTTGAGAATATAGTATTGGAAAGGAAGGGAAGGGAAATAGTGTTCAAGGTGGATATGTTATTTGTAGAGCTAGGCTATACTACCGCTACAGACATACTGAGGAATTTCGTTGAACTCAATAGTAGAGGAGAAGTAGTAATTGATAAATACTGTGAAACGTCCAGAAAAGGAGTGTTCGCAGCAGGCGACATAACGGACATACCCTTTAAGCAAGCCGTAATAGCTGCTGGACAGGGAGCTATAGCGGCGCTCTCTGCATATAGGTACCTAAGAAGTAGATCAAACTGATTCGCTTTCTTCTCTTAAAAATAATATCCTAAAAAACTTTATATATCTTTTCATTATATCAGCGGTACATGGAATATTTTTACATCACATACTCCAAGTCTGACATCTAGTTCAGGTTTACTTCCAGAGATCTTGATTTTTCTCTCTTTAAGTAGTTCTGTTATCTCATATTCTTTATCCTTAAGCCCCATTCTATCTCTACTCATTTTGAGGATTACTCTATGCTCTTTATCTCCAATTTCTATCAAGAACACTAGATAACCATCCTTACTATGTCTAACACCTACTAATACTTCCTCCCTTAGATTATCAGGTGCGATCTGTGCAAAGGGCTCAAGACCAGAGGCACTTAGAGCACTCTTCAGTATGAGCTCTAAAGCTCTATCTTCGAAGTCAGCAGCTAGATAGATACAGTATCCTTTACCATACTTATTCGTGATTATTACGGGTTTACCATTGCACTCGGCAATAACCTTAGCAGTACCCGTGGTAACTGTTGCATCTTGTGCTGGGAGGCACCAGTAAGTACTACCCTTTATAAGGTCGTAAAAGTTGCTATTTATCTTAGCGTAGCCTGACCTATCTACAACCATATCACGAATATAATCTAGTGCAAATGTACGGTCTATAGTCAATAACATCTTATTGGATTGAAATGGTGTAAAGGTCTCGAGTAGCCAATTTCCTGCTTTTACTCTCTCTTGAAGATATCCATGAACCCTATGTAGATGCACTAGAAGCTCTCTATTAGTATCTATAGTTGCTTTAATGCCTGTAATCTCTCTTAGGGGTTCACAGGGTACTTCTGGATAAGGCTCGCCTGTTTCATCAAACTCTCCACAGAAGGGATTCATCAGGAGAACTCCTCCTCTCTCTACATATCTTCTAAGACCCTCAGCCTCTGAACGTGAAATGTATTTTATGTGAGGTGCTATTACAAGTTTATATTCATTGATCCTTCCATCTAAGAGGTATTCTTCATTGATTATTGCGGTCTCTGCACCGAATCCGAGTTTAAGTAGTAATGAAAGGAATTTCATAGTAGGGGGTATAGAGACTCCGCTCTCGTGAAAACTATCCTCATCTAAGATTAGGATGCCAATAGAGGGCTTCAATGGTGGTGAACTACCGAGAATGTGGGAGAGCCTTTTAAATATTTTATTCAATTCCATAACGGCCATGAATGATTCCTTGAATTGTGGTTTTTCTCTAGGATTATATTCATAGCTTTTACTAGTCACTAGTCCCCAGTATTCTGATTTGAAGTCCCAGAAGGTCATTCCTGTTCCTCCCATTGCCTGTATGAACCATGCATTCCTAATACACCACCTGTAGTCCTGGAAGCCAGACATCTCATTAACCTGATGGGGTGGACTTGAAGAACCCCTAGCAATAGCAAGATAGTACAGAGCCCTAACGAAAGAAGCCTCAAAATCCTGAACACCAGCATGAGCATTCTTAGCCCTAGAACACACTTTATACCACCTCTGATAACCACTCCATCCAGGAAGATCCATATTCATTTCAAGTGAGATAGGTCTATAGGGATCGTATTTATGTACTGTGTTACAGAACTTTACTAGTGTATCCACTGATATGTACTGCTTGAAACGGTACCAGTCCCATCTTGCCACTCTCCATTTCTTTAAGTTCCTTCCTATAAAGTCTGCTTCTCTGAAACTCACCGGCGGATATACCTCATCCCACGAACTATAAGTATTTTCGTTTAAGTTCCAGCGAATGCCTAATTCGTCTAGAGAAAACTGTTCTTTAAGCCATTTTCTGAACCTGGATACTGTATAATTGTCATAGCTAGCGTCTTCTCTAGTACCCATAATTTTCTTCTCCTTAAAACTAGGCAGGAAAGGCCAATTTTCACTACATAACCAGTAGTCGCCAAGGGCGTCCTCATACTCCATACCAACTTCTATCAGTCTCCTAATGTACTCATCCATTTCCCTAAGATAGTTTTCATCGAAAGCATATCCTCCTGCTATATCCATCGGAACTTTTTTACCGGTTTCAGTAATCCAGTGCCAATTGTACTTTTCAACCATCCACCTAGGTGGGTTAGGATAGAAGTGGATAAAGACCGTTATACCCATTTTCCTAGCTCTTCTAAGCAATAATCTTAAAGGTTCTAGTCTCCACTCATCTTCAGATGGATGTACCCTTTTCCAAGGAGCAAAGAAATCGGCTGAGGTAAATCCAGCTCTAAGGTAGAGATTCTTGTCTGTAGTGACTAGTTCTTCAGGAAGTGTTATTATATAATCTCCTCCGTGGTAGGCTGAGGTCTTAATGAACGGTCTATCCTTGTAATAGAAACACCCATTCTTTACATAAAAGCTTTTCATAGATCTCGACTCAGTTGCGGTAGATAGGAGTACTTTTATACTTAACTCTTGGTAATTTAAATGCATGATTGGTTCATCATCTATGTATTAACCGATAGGTTAGATAGACTTAAAATCCATCTACACTAAATTAGGTCGAGTGAGACTATGGTTAGAATAGGTATAATAGGAGGAAGCGGACTTTATGATCCTGGAATCTTTAAAGAAGTAGAAGAGAGGAAAATCCATACTCCCTACGGTGCTCCATCTGATAACATAATGGTGGGAAAAGTTAATGGAGTGGAAGTAGCTTTTCTACCTAGACATGGAAGAGGACATAGATTACCTCCTCATGCTATAAACTATAGGGCTAACATATGGGCTCTTCATAGTCTCGGGGTGGAAAGAATAGTGGCTGTCTCAGCCGTCGGCAGCTTAAGAGAGGACTATCGACCGGGAGACTTTGTACTACCAGATCAGTTCATAGATATGACCAAGAATAGGGTATACACATTTTACGATGGCCCTAAGGTAGCACACATACAGATAGGACTAGAACCCTTCTGTCCAGAAGTAAGGGAACTAGTACTAAAAGTAGCCAAAGAGCAGGGTATAACTATCCATGATAAGGGGACGTATATATGTATAGAAGGACCAAGATTTAGTACTAAGGCTGAGTCTGTAATATGGAAGGAAGTATTTAAATGTGATATCATAGGTATGACACTCGTTCCTGAGATAAACTTAGCTAGAGAGCTTGGAATGTGCTATTGTCTAATAGCTATGGTGACAGATTACGACATATGGGCTGAGAGAATAGTTACAGCAGAGGAAGTCGTCAGAGTAATGAAGGAGAATGTAGAAAAGGCTAAGAAACTACTGTATGCACTTATTCCAATACTCCCTGAGAAAAGGACATGTAAGTGCAAAGAAGTACTGAAGACAGCTTTTCTATAAGTGCCCAGTAGTACTTTTTTAATACTAGACCACTCAGAGAGGTCTACCACTCTTCATAGCCTCTATGGCGGCTAAGCACTCGGCAAACTCATCATCATAGAGATTTATAGAGGTGTGCTTTTAAGTCTTTAGTAGACCGCACCTACAACTCTTTCTAATGTACCGTACGGGGTAAGATTTATAAATTCTAAATTTTTAGAAGATGCTAAAGGGTTGTCTGATGTCAGGTTATAGAATAGTACTTACTGGAGATAGAACTGTGATGAGTACTTACGGGGGAGGCTTATTCTATGGATTTATGAGTACAGGACCTACCAAGGGCTTCATACCCTTACCAATACTTGAAAAGTCCATCTTGAAGCCTGTTCCCATAGGAAGTAGAGGGGAGGCCATATTAGCACCACATGGGCTTAGAAGGGTAGAAGCGGCATTATTAGAGAGTGGAATAGTAGATGAAGATGATATTATTGTAGCCCCTTCTCAAAGCTTAGATAGAGTGGTAGGGAGGAGAACTAGAATTATCGGTGTTTATACGATAGATCCATTGGGACTAGGACCGGCATCCACCACTTTCTCTGGACCCACTGGGGTAATCCATAGTGAACCCATAACCGCGTACTTTTTTAGAAAGCTAGTTTTAAGCAGAGCAGTACAGGGAGCTAGAAAGAGAGGGGCATATGTAGTAGTGGGTGGACCTGGAACATGGCAGTTGAAAATAGGAGACATGTTAAGACTTGGAGTAGATATAACAGTTTGTGGAGAGTGTGATAAATTCGCACCTGAACTATTCACTAGAATACTCAAGAATGACATTAAGACTCCAGTTATAATTAATGTACCTATACTTAGGTATCCCAAAGCAGAAGAAATTCCCACTCTAAGAGGAGCTACTATAGGGGGTTATGTAGAGATATCGAGAGGCTGTGGTCGAGGATGTAGGTTCTGTAGACCCACTATGGTGCCGCTAAGACATAGACCTATTGAACACATAGTAAGAGATGTAGAAGTTAATGTGAGAAATGGGCAGAAGAGCATCTGCCTGGGAGCGGAAGATGTACTTAAGTACGGTGCTAGACCTCTTGAAGTTAGACCTGAAAAAGTTATCAACCTCATTAAGGCTGTATTAAATGTTCCAGGGGCGAGGATAGCTAGTTTTGCTCACATGACCCTTTCAAATATTGCTGCCTATCCCGATCTTGTTAAGAATGTGACTGAAATCTTAGGCGTAGATAAGGACAACTGGATGGGCTTTCAGACGGGTATAGAGACAGGGAGTCCTAGACTTATGGAGATGCATATGGATAAAAAGCCCTATCCATTTAAGCCTAAAGAGTGGCCAGAAGTTGTTGAAGAGGCCTTTGCTATCTGCCACGATCTAGGACTGGTTCCAGCAGCAACTCTCATAATTAACCTACCAGGAGAGGAAGAAGATGATATTGTGAAAACAGTTGAACTAGTAGAGAACCTAAAACCTTATAGAAGTCTTATGGTTCCATTATTGTATGTAGATTTTACTGGAGGAAGATCTATGAGGATCATAGAAGATGCTAAATGGTATCACTGGGAATTATATAGAGCCATATGGAGGCATGATATGAAATGGCTCCCCGATCTTGTAAAGGGTTATGCTAGAAGAAATACTTTTAGTACAAGGATACTGCTAGAGTTACTCGTTAGAGTACTACAGATTGTGGATTCAAAGGTAGAACGTTACATAGAGGATAACCTTAAGTACTCTATAAAAAGAGATATACATAAAATAACATTAAAGACTATAGGTAAATAGGTAGATATAATGCTAAATAAGACAGAGCTAGAGTTAGTAATAAGATTATCGAGGCTCATCTCTAAATGGGGTTTAAAAGATGCCGTAGGCAAGATTTTGGCTACTTTACTTCTAGCAGGAAGTCCCTTGTCTCAACAAGAGATAGCTAAACTAACAGGTTACAGTACTGGTTTGATAAGTACTAGTCTTGCACTACTAGAGAGCCTGGGCCTAGTTATGATGGTGAGGAAAAGTGGAAGGAAAAAACTGTACTCAGCTACAGGCTCTATAACCGAGGTATTCGAAAACTTCATAAGAGAACTGATAAATAAACAATTATCTCCTACTATAAATTTCATAAAGGATAACATGTCATCGATAGATGATAAGACTAAAAAGAGTATGAGACTTATACTCAAGGAATACGAAGATTTAAGAGATTTACTGAAGAATAATCTTCGAAAAATTGAAAAATATAAGAGATTTAGACGAGGCAATGAAAAAGAATGGTGAAAGAGAAGCTTAAAAGATACAGAGTAGTACTAGTAGAACCCCTCTATGAGCTGAATGTAGGATATATCGCTAGGGTTATGAAGAACTTCGGCTTTACAAACCTCCACCTAGTAGCTCCTAAGTTCAAGCTCAGCAATACGTGTAAAATTTTCGCTAAACATGCCATAGATATCATTGAGAGACTAGAAATTCATGAAACCCTAGAGACGGTACTACAGGATGTCGATCTTGTAGTCGGTACTACAGGGATAGTTGGTAGTAGACGAAATATCCTGAGAACCCCCCTTACGCCTAGAGAATTCGCTAAGCTTATAACCCAATGTCATGGAAACATAGCTATACTATTTGGAAGAGAGGATATAGGACTTACAAATGAACTGCTCTCTATATGCGATGTATTGGTAACCGTACCCGCAAATCCCAAATATCCCGTTCTCAATTTGTCTCATGCAGTAGCAGTAATATTATACGAGATTTATCTTCAGGAAATTCTCCATGGAAAGAGAGCCTTCTCTGTAGATCTACCTTCAAAATATGAGAGAGAAGCTTTTCTAGAATATATACTAAAATTACTCAATTACATAGATTATCCGGAACATAAGAAAAAGAAAGTTCTACTTGTCTTTAGAAGAATTATTGGAAAAAACATGGTAACCAGAGGAGAACTACACATACTTATGAGCTTTTTCCGAAGGATTTACTTACGTACGAAGAGAGAATCCTCCTGATCTTTAGCCTAAAAGAGCCTATTAGACCAGGTGTACTACTATGAGTAGAGCGAAAGGACTTAGATAGCTAATTAGGAATAGAGGGAAACATTAATTAATGGGAGAGTATCAGACAGATTAGTTAATATGGGTGAAGAGTATGGCTCCTCTCCGTCCAGGACGATGCTATAGATACCCTGATACACCACCATATACTAGAAAAGAGTATGTAAGGAGTATACCTCAAGTACAGATACCTAAGTTCGATCTAGGTAACCCTAAAGGAGACTTCAGTAATGTAGTAAAATTAGTAACACTAGAACTAGGACAGATAAGGGCTAATGCTATAGAAGCTGCTAGAAGGATAGCTAATAGATATCTAGCTAAGAAACTAGGTACTGAAAATTATCACTTCAAGATATTAACATACCCTCATCATATACTAAGAGAGAATAAGATGATGGCAATGGCAGGAGCAGATAGACTTCAGGATGGTATGAGATTAGCATTTGGAACACCGATAGGTAGAGCTGCACGCGTCAGAGCAAATCAACTCATTATGTACGTAAGGGTTAGCAAGGATAATATAAACATAGCGAAAGAAGCTATGAGAAGAGCGGCATCTAAAATCCCTATACCATGTAGAATAATCGTAGAGTAGTAGGATGAGGAAACCTTGAGGGTACTTAAAGACAGAGTAGAAGCGTGTATTGATATTTGGAGCAGTATTTTGCAAAAGCATAGCACTAGTAGAACAGCAGTAGTAAAGCTTCTACAATCGGTTTACGAGAAGCGAGGAGTAGAACCCATTAGGGGGAAGACTAAGATAAAAATATATGATAAAGAGATGATTACCTTATACTTAGTAGGTAAGTACGGTCTAGGGATATTTAACAGTGAGCTACATTCAGACGTCTTTAAGAAAGAGATGAAAATAGAGAGTGCAATAGATGAAATACTCTCAGGTGAAGACGTCTCTCGTGTCCTAAAGAAGCACTTCGGAAAAGTCAGTGAAGATATAGTATTTAGGGTCCTCAGATTATGTCTGACAAAAGTGCTCTTTGGTTGGGAGAGTGAAGACACCCTTAGAAAAATACTTGATGTGTTTGAGAGAAAACTTCCTAAACTGGAATATAAGTTCAAGATGTTCAAGAGATTTTACATAGCACTAGTGCTAGCCAAGAACATAGTAGAGGGTAAGGTAAAGGATAGATTAGAAAAAGAAGCACTAAAGCACTCACTATGCATGCGCTTCAATGCTGTGAAGTGTGCTCCATCTGACTCCTTCATAAAAGATATAGCTGTAAATGTGTTTAAAGGCAGTGAGCATCAGGTAAACAAAGTACTGAGTACTAAAGAAGATATAGAGTTAAGAGTAGACTTAAGCGAATAGGTAAAAATACTATCCTGTTAGAACAAATAATGTCGTCCTTATACCACCGTGTTCTATATCCTTTCTTCTAACTATTTTTAGCTTAAACTTCCTTATTACCTTCTTCATAACTCTCCTACGCGGAGTTAATATGGTAATTAGACCATCTCCTGTCAGTACTTCGAGAGCTGATCTCATGAAGCCTTCGTATAGTTCATACAGAGAGGAGCAGTAGTAGGTCTCTCTAATACCATAGGGTGGATTAGTCATTATCCTATCGAAGGAAAGGTCGAAGTAATCCTTAATGGATAGAGCATTTCCAACTTTAAGAAAGCTCCTCCTTTCGAGTCCTGCCTTTCTAATATTGCTAAGAGCCCCTTCTATATGTCTAGCATTTATATCCATTCCGTATAGCATAGGCCTCTCGTAAGCCAGTCCTGTCTCTATAAGTATAGTACCGGATCCACACATAGGATCTAGAACCCTATTAGCAGATTCAACATTCGAAATTCGAGCCATAGAATAGGCTATTATAGCATTTAATGTTGAGGGATGAAGATATACTCGCCAATCTCTAAAATGTAGTGCCTTAGGTCCTGTCACATCAAGGGCAAGTAAGATTTCATCATCAAATGCCTTACAGTACAGTTCAACATCAGGATCATCTAACGATACTATAGGTCTGTAACCTTTTTTAGATTCTACAGTACGACATATGAGATCGCCTAATAATCTAACTAGTTGATATGAACTTACTTGTACATTTTTCTCCTTATCGAGTTCTATTGAGAACTTGGTATATGGAGTAAACAGAGAGTGTATAGGGGTATGCTCGATAGCGGTTTTTATACTGTTCATTTCAAGATTTGTTCTGAGGAGGATGACGTAGATACGCTCTATACTCCTCAACGAGCATGTAAAATATTCGACAAGGTCATAGGGGTCCTCGTTTTCGACATTCACTATAATCCATCCTCTCCTCTTCTCTATTACTCTAATGTGTTTTCTTAGAGCCTCTTCAATTTCCTCTATTAATATATCCTCTAATCCTGAGATTGTCGTTAATAGGAAATACAATTGACTACTTAAAGGCATTTTACAACAACTCTAAAGTACATTTTTCTGACAAGCTCATTTATCACGTCATTATCATACTCTCTCAGGTCATTAAAAATAATTAAGGTTATGATTCCCCTCAGTAGTCTCTCAACAAGTACGGGAAATATTTCAGAAAAGGCAACTATTATCACTCTTAAAGTAGGGTCTACTACTACCCCTTCGAAGGGATGTACTTTAGATGAGAGTAAGGCCTCATGTTCATCCAAATCATCTACTATAACCAGTGTAAGCTTGTCTACGGGTCTGAAACCATGTCTTATACTTTCATTTATAATAATAGAAAGTATGTTACTAAGCATTTGTTCTTGAAACTTTTGCCTATACTTACTTGACCTTATCATCACCTTTAGAGTCATCTTACACCTGTTCTATAATTAGTGTCACATATTAATCAGTGTAGTGCTACAGTCTTCACACAATTAATTAAATGATCTCTACAATACTACAAGCGTATGAAGTTAGAGAGCTCATCAGCCTTCAATTCTATAACCTCTTTAATAGGAAAGGCTAAGGTACCTAGACACGGAAGTCTTAGCAGGGAAGAGAGTAAGGTTTAAAACAAACAATCGGTAAAAAATACCAGAACTAGATCTAAGAGTACAACTGAGGTAATTAAGGCAAAGGCCGGGGTCGCCTAGTCTGGTCAGGGCGGTGGGTTGCTAACCCACTGGGGTAATCCCCCGCGTGGGTTCAAATCCCACCCCCGGCGCCAATTTAAACACTAATTAATTGCAGAATTTAGCGATTAAACAAGTATTGTTCTTCTCTCTTTATTTTCAAGGCTATAGTTACTTCACCATAATAAGTATAGATGTTCAACATGGTGCGGCGGCCGGGATTTGAACCCGGGATTACCTGCTCGGCAGGCAGGTGTCCTAGTCCAGGCTAGACGACCGCCGCATCTGTTTGTCCACCAACCCAATAGGGATATTATCACTCTCCATCTTTTGCACCCTTGTTATAACATTACTGCCAGTCCATTGATAAGGGTGTGGTAGAGCTTTTTAAATTTTTAGGGTATGAAGTGAGCGATACTAGGGTAAAGTACACCTGGGATTAACTCCATAGGAGTTAGCTTTAAGAAGTTGATGTTTTAGTAAAGTATGATGATGAGGGAGTGTTTCGGATGAGGGATGATTAAGTGACCTCATCTGAAGACTTTTCGAGATAGTATACTTCTAAGCAATGTTGATGGATAATCTCCTAGTCCTACTACTTTAACCTTAGCTCGTGGCCATATTACATCAGCTTCTCTGCATATCTCATAAAAGATTTCGATCAATGGTGTTGGGGATTCAGAATTCATTTCCACATCTATAACTTCATGAGGTTTAAGTACTCTGTTCACTGTTACACTATTTGAGGCTAGCTGTATTTTTTCAACTTTTATAAGCTCATCTCTAATATTTCTTAGTTTAAAGGAAATAGTTTTATTCTCATTATCAAAATTAAGGCTCTCTATAGCTAAGTGTTGAGGTTCTCTGAACATCTTTCCATAGAGCTTGAATATAGGCTTAGGGTATCCCTTTAGTATATTCTCTCCACTATATTTAGCTACCATCTGTACTCTATAGTCAATATCGTAGACTGAAATGTAGTTATTAGAGTATTCACGGAGTACTCCTTGATAAAGTTTAGTTTCACCATCTACATCTTGTACCTGTATAGTGATAAGTCTGCCTATACTGTTCTCTAATAGTGCATCATATATGGAACCTATAGCGCCAATAGTCTTCTTCTCAAGATCTTCTACTCCCTTTTTCAATTCCATGGGTAAGGGTGTCATAAATGTGTATGTAGTCTTTGTAGCCGTACTAGCTATTTTATCCTTTACATAGGCTAGGCTATTGTATATCTTTCTTTTAATTTTATTAAAGAAGAGTGGATGATATAGTTTCCTTAACTCTTCCCATCTCTTTTTCCTTTCCTCCTCTGTTAGTAAATGTTTGAAAATGCATATCATATGAATATTTTTAATCTCATCTGTAGTGATCTTTCTAGAGACTAGAGAAGGGGGTGCCCAAGGGTCTATAGATATTTGTTCTAGTGTGATTTCCTTCGATATTATTCCCTTCTTTTTCAGGTCTTCTATAAGTGCCTCAGCCTCCTCTAGGAACTTCTTATCCCCGGTCTCTTTGTAGTTCTCTAGTAGAAAGGCTAGTAGGGTCTTGGGATTTAGTATCCCTTCTGGTGGGAATAGAATTTCAAAACCTCCACCACTTCTCGGAGGTACATGGATCTTCCCATAGTAGGCTTCAGAGCCTATGAATACAAATGCTCTCTCTCCTGAGATCATTTTAATAACCCTATCTCTAGAGAACCATTCTATTATAGCATATATTATAGAGAGAATAACTCCAGCTATTGTTAAATATATAATAGTCCATATGAACTCCCATGATATCATAGGCACAGTTTTAGAGCCCATGTAAAAGCTCTTCAGGTCTAAAATATAAGCTTTAATACTCTTTTAATCCTACGTTTTTTCGTGTGATGATGGGTATTTAAGTGAAGCTAACTTACGATATATATGTTCCGTAACGTCCACTTGGGAAGGATAACTAGACTACTTCACCCAAAATTGGTAGTACTTGTGGTGGCTAAAGATGGTGAAAAAGTTAATGCTATGACAGCTGCATGGTGTATGCCTGTCTCAGTAGATCCTCCACTCGTTGTTGTTAGTATCTCTCCAAAGAGGTATACACATAAACTGATTAAGAGAGAAAAGGAGTTCACAATTAATGTAATGCCCCTCGATAAGATGATAGAGGCGCACATATGTGGAACTGTTAGCGGGACTAGAGTAGATAAGATAAAGAAGACGGGGCTTCGTCTACTGAAGAGCGCTAAGATAACCACTCCTGGTATTGAAGACGCGGTAGCCATACTGGAGTGTAAACTCTTTAATGAGATAAAAGCTGGAGATCACGAACTCTTCATAGGACATGTAGTTGCTGCTAGGGTTAGAAGTGATGTATTTGTAAATGGTATATATCGTATCGATAAAGTAAAATTACTCTATCATTTAGGAGGAGATATGTATACTACTACCTCAAGCGAGGTATACAGGCCTACATAAAAAGGACTAAATGTTTTATACCATAAAACTTATTTAGTGTTATTTATGATCACTACAGGATACGGATGCGTAAGCTGATATTGTATTTCATGATCATCACATTGTTAATAAGTACCTGTCAGATAGATGCTAAACCTCAAAAAACGTACATACTAACCACAATTTCCTACCTAGTGCCTATTGTAAAAGCTATAGGAGGAGTTATGGTAGAAGTAGAATGCCTGATTCCACAAGGAGCTGATCCCCATTATTATGAACTTACACCCGCCGATATAAATAAGCTTGAGAAGGCTGATATTATAGTATTGACCGGTCCGGCTCACCTACCGGTAGAGGCTAAGATAGAGAAAATCATAAGAGAAAGGGGGCTTTCAAAAGTTATTGTAGATTATAGGAATTACACGAAATTAGGACTTAGTCTATTAAGATTACCAAATGGTAAAGTTAACCCTCATGGATATTTCCTTTCATTAAGAGGCATTAGGGCTATCTCTAAGAGCATAGCTAAGGCTTTAGCTATCATTAACCCAGAGAATACGTCTTATTACAATAGGAATCTCGAAGAATATCTGAACAAGATTGACAATATAGAAAAGCTCTCGAAAGATATTTTAGGTAAAAGAAAATATCGAGTGAATATAATAACACCTTTTCTCCAATATCTGCTTGAAGATCTAAGCATAGAAATTGTTGATGTACTTGTCTATGAGCTTGGAGTATCTCCTTCTGTAAAAGATGTAGAAAATTTCATCAATTCAATTAAAAAGGGGGGTTCACAAATGGTTGTGATGGATTGTAGAGAAGCACTAAAATATAAGGATCTCATAGAGCTATTTGAAGAAAACAATATACCCTATGTTATAATTCCCCTTACTTCAGCCGATCTCATGAATAATGGAGTTGAATACTCAGCGATTATACTAGCTACCTCGTTAAGTACTACTTTTAAAGGAGGATCTGTGGAAACAAAAGAAGACTTTAATGGAGATATATTATTGATCTCTGTGACATTAAATTTAGCTCTAGTAGTGCTCCTTTCGTACATACTCCTTTCTAGAGAGAGGAGGTGAAAGACTTTGGATATATTATCATTTGAGCACGTATTCGTGTACTATGATTCGTCGCCTGCATTATTGGATATTAGTTTCGAGCTAACTCACCCATTTTTAGCAATACTTATAGGACCGAATGGTGCCGGTAAGACTACTTTATTAAAGGTTATACTAGGTCTAGTTAAGCCTAAAAGAGGTGTGATCTCAGTTTTTGGCTTAAATCCTTCCACTAATTCATATGAAATTAGGGGAATTGTAGGATATGTCCCACAGCTGATCCATGTGGATGAAAATGTTCCACTAAGAGTAAAAGAAATAGTAGCCATGGGGTTACTGTCTAGAAGACGACCTCCTAGAATACTCTTTAAAAGGGATGAAGAAAAGATCAACGAGTACCTTGAACTTCTAGAGATAGAAGATCTAGTGGATAAAACCTTTAGAGAATTAAGTGGAGGAGAGAAACAAAAAGTCCTAATAGCTAGAGCACTAGTTAGAAGACCTAGACTACTACTATTAGATGAACCATTCTCTATGCTCGATATTGAATCTAAAAGTGAAATTGCTGACACTATGATAAAGCTTATGAAAGATTTTAAAATGAGTATAATTATAGCTTCACATGAACTCAGTCCATGTATACAATACGATCCTACAGTAATACTACTCAATAAAAGGATCTATGCTATCGGGAAAGCGGAGGAGGTTCTAACGGAGGTGAACCTTAGAAAGACTTATCCGGGTATAACTAAATTGAGAGAACTAGTGATAGCGAGTGAAGATCATGTCTAGTATACTACTTCAAAGATCTCTTCTAGCAATGATATTGACAGCTATTCTTACGGGATTTTCTAGTTATCTAATGGCAATCTCACGCATAATCATGCTAGGTTTAGCACTGTTGCACACAGTCTTAGCTGGAGGCTTGATAGGAATATTCATAACATATAATTATAATATACCACTACCAGTAACAACTATAAGCATAATCATCACAGCTATTGTTTCATTAATAGCATCAGAGATAATCGAACACGGGCTCTCCATAGATTCTACAATAGGTATAATAGCGGCTATTTCTACTTCCTTAACCGTGACCTTTGCATACTTAGACTCCCTAATCTCTCCCATAGCAGTTAGTACAGCATGGAGTTATGTAATGGGATTATCCACATTATTTAGTTTTAAGGATATAATAACGTTATTATTAATTAATCTTATAGTGATTCCAGTGGTCATGGTATTTAAAACAGAGCTCATCTACATAGCTTTTGATGAAGATGGAGCTAGAGCCCTGGGTCTTAGGGTTAGACTCTACAGAGCACTCCTCTTTGTGCTATGCGGTATTATATCGTCTACATTAGCTATAAGTCTGGGAGTTTTCGTAGCGCATATAGTCCTGGTTGCTCCAGGAGTGAGCATTATGAAACTTATGAGTAAAAGAGTGAGTATGTTCCACTCCGTATTGCTAAGTTTAGTAATAGCACTAGTAGGCTATATTATAGCCTACGTCATTCACTTACCACCAAGTAGTGGTATTGGCGTAGTAGCTACAGGCTTTTTACTAGTAGCTCAATTAAAGACTCAAAGGGGTTAAGAGTAATGCTTATAAAATTTATAGGAAATAAAACAAACATGGAGATAAATAAGCTTAGTGATAGGAGTATAGACTATTTACTAAAAATATTTGAATTAGAAGAAGACCATGAGAATAGTGTTAAAATTGGTAAACTCGCCAATGAACTAAATTTAGCAAAACCTACGGTATCATTAACTACTAAAAAGCTAGCTAAAAAGGGGTTCTTAGAATATGTAGATCGCGGAAGGGTAAGATTAACACAAAGAGGTAGAAAAATAGTCTACGAACTACTCTGGAGACATGGTGTTCTTGAACTAGCTTTTTATAGACTAGGATTAAGTGCTGAGGAATCCTGCTTCATGGCTAGAAAAGTACAGGGTAGAGTACCCAGAGAGTTAGTCGAAAAACTATGGATCCTCCTAGGCTTGCCTAATAAATGTTGCCATGATATAGAATTTCCCTCACCAAATAAAGTGGATAAGGATAAAAAATACTTAGTATGTAGTTCTTGACAATTCATCATCTTTCTATTATTGGTAACCTTTCATGGGGTCTTGGAGCGGGTATCACACCGACTAGCATCTCCTCCTCAGGTCTACCCACGCCTATAACCGGTTGTTCTTCAAATACTCTCTCTGCTGTCTGTAGTTTAGTTGAGTACTCGGAGAATACTGTGATAAGAGGGTCTCCCTTCTTCACGTAATCTCCTAATTTCACGTGTAATAGTACTCCTGCACCCTTATCCTTTGGAGCACCAGCAAGTCTTGCTATATTAGCGATAAGTTTGTTATTTATCCAAAGTACTATTCCATTATTTTCCGCATGAATTGTAAACTTCTTATCTCCAATAGGGATGTCGTCTGGGGAGACTTTGGGATCTCCTCCTTGAGCTTCTATTATTTCTCTAAGCTTAGTGAGAGCTTTACCCTTTAATACAGCATGTTTAGCTACTTCTTTACCCTTTACAACACCTACCAAGCTTAGAAGCAGTCCTGCTATACTAGTAGCCTTATCAAGTAGATCTCCAGGACCTTTACCCATAAGAGTGAGTAGAGCCTCTCTAGCCTCTAGAGCTGGTCCAGCAGTGTAGCCTATGGGTTGTTCGCCAAAAGTTAGTGCACATGCTACAGTTACTCCCATTCTTTTTCCCACTTCAATCATCTCCCTAGCCAAGTAATGCGCTTCACCTATCGTCTTCATCTTTGCTCCTCTACCTACAGGTATGTCGATCACTAAGTGTGTAGATCCTACAGCCTTCTTTTTAGCCATTATCGATGGTACTAGGAATGGGTCTATTGATAGTGGGTATTCTACCCTAATGATTTTATCATCAGCAGGGGCTAGATAGAGAGCCCCTCCCCACACGATACATCCACCTGTCTTCTGGACAACTTCTTTCATCTCCTCTAGTGATAAGTTTACTGGCATTAGAACCTCAGCTCTATCAGCCGTTCCCGCAGGACTTGTGATAGCTCTTGAACTAGTCTTAGGTATAGTATATCCAAGAGAGGCTATTATGGGTACTAGGATTAATGTCGTTTTATCTCCCGGAACACCTCCAATACTATGCTTGTCCAGTATCGGTGTTCTATTCAATTCTAATCTATTTCCAGTCTCTACCATGGCAAGAGAAAAGTAGTATGCCTCCTCAGTACTCATTCCAGTTTGGTATATGGTAGTTACTAGAGCGGCAATTTCTATCTCGCTGAGTCTATTATGTACTATATCCTCTACTATCCTCTTGATCTCCTTATAGCCTAACCTTGCTCCTCTTAGTCTATCCCTTATGTACTCTATGGACTCTGGTGGAGGAGATGGTTTTACCTCTACCTCCTCTCCCTCTCTTACTTTCAGTAGCTCAATAACCTCATTATTTACTAGTACTACATCGTACGGTATACGCCATCCTACATTTACTAGAGCTATTAACTCTCTTCCATTGTACCTTAAGATCACACGCTCATGAGGTCTGACACCTAGGCTAAGCGCTACAGAGTCATCAATAACTACAGTGGGTGTACCTGAGGAGAAATCTAGTTTTTTCACTTTCAGTCTCATTCTTCTCATTCCTCCCGATGGTATAATGTTTCAACTTAAGTCATGCTTTTAGTCTTTTAAATTCTAAGGTTAATATCTTTTAAATGGCTTAACCTAATGATACTCTAACTGTTGTTTAATAGAAACAGTAGCGCCGGGGGTGGGATTTGAACCCACGCGTCCCTGAAGGGACACGGGCTCTCCAGGCCCGCGCCTTAGTCCACTCGGCCACCCCGGCATGTTTTCGTATACCGATCAGCGATATAAATCTTGTCAGAGTGAAAAATAAAAGATGAACGGTAAGGTTTATGAGAGTTAAGTAGGCAAGTATAATGTAATATTATAGCTGATGAGCGGGGGTGCCCGAGCCAGGACAAAGGGGCGGGACTCAGGATCTTGCTCGATGGGAGAGCTGGAGGAGAGCTCCCGTGGCGAAGGCCTGCGTGGGTTCAAATCCCACCCCCCGCACCATTTGGTGCGTTTACTTTTTACTTTCATATCCCTTTATGATTTTGGTTCTTCTCTAGGCTTTCTTTCCGGGTACTCCATAAGCTCAAGTTCATGTATGCTAAAATGGAGGGAATGGTGGTTAATACCTCTTAAGTTCCTCCTACTCCTGCCTTTAGGTGTACTTTCCAAGGAGTGAAATTAGGATCTCTTTTATTTATATCTTCAGAATAGCATTAGCTAGGAGATGGACAGGCAGTTTGTTAGAGATAGGAATGTTGAGAAGGCGTATTCGAGGCTAGAGAATATTTGTACTGATTAAGCGAAAGCGGCATGGTTAAGTGTATGAGCTGAGACTAGTACTGCAAGTCTGAAAATAGCAGAGATCCTTGAAATTTCTCGACCAAAGATAGGAGGTTTAAGGTCGTTAGGGGAGTAAGATAGTGACTTAACACTTTTTAAACCTCATCAATATTCACGGTCTTCGTACAACTATTAAACTCTTTATTTAACGAGTAAGGCTAGCAAACCTCTTGGCATCCTCTATATACTGCTTTGTTTCAACTATTCTTCTTTTTATTTCCTCATAGAGTTCACATATGCTTATGTAAAAACATAATCCATGCAGGAAAACTGCTCTAATATGATACCTCCCAATCAGGATCTCTATACTTAGATCCTTGGAGCGTAGTTCATGAAGTCTTTTAGTTGTAATATCGCTCCTGACAGGATTCTCGCCGGTTCTAGCTAAAATTAATGCATCCGTAGCTCTTAAGGTTGCACACCATGCATTCTCGCAGTCTTTCTAATTCTACCAGCCTTTAAATCCTTTATAACGCCTCCTCATAAAATCTCTCAGCGTCTTTGAACATCTCTTCAACCTCTGTGCTTCTCATAAAGATTCATCTCTAAAATACGATAAGGGCCTATGCTGGTAAAGTTTATTTCTCTCCATTCAGGTGATAGTGGACTTTGATATTTTAAACATGCATACATGTTATCATAATTAAAGCTTAGCGTACTCCGGCACCACTGATTTGATTTTGAGCTTACTATCAGCCATTCCTTTCTAAATGAATTACTCTTCTCTAAGCTCCATATAACAACAGATAGTGAAACGAGTTAAGCGTGATTAGTTCGCGATTGAGCTAGAAATCCCAAGGACTATTTCATCGCTTCTGAGGATTTGACAATGATACTGTGATACTCCACTTCGTATGATGTCAAATCTATCACTATACACATTGATGCTGGTAAAAGTGAAAGAGGACAGTTGTATAGATCTATTCAATTCTATACAAGGGATATGAGGACAGAAGCCATGATTATAGCGGTAACCAGAGTTGCCAAAGTCGTGAAAAACGTTGGAAATACGACCTTGACACATTCTCACTTGAGTGAGGGTACTCTCACTCCTAGTATGTCAGGGCCTAGCGGTTCATCAATAGTTGTCTCACCTTCACAGCTCCCACTTCCAGAGCGAAGGTTGCATTATTAGCTTATTAACCCCTCTCCTTGTAGTGCAATAGCATCGTTTCATCTCATCACGATACCTATAAGTCCTCAGGATGAGTTTATCGGAATTGACCCTAATGAAGAAGATGAGGGGGATAAGCCTATATGAACTACACTTCGATTAGGAGAGTACCGAGCAGAGTGCTCAAGTAGAGACATAGCAAATGTGTTCCCCGTAGTAGGAGCGTGGAGATACATACCTATGATGAAGACTCCATTACAGAAGAAACAAGTATTACGAAAGTAGCGGAGAATCAGAATGGTTGAAGAAAAGATTAAGATTTTTACGCTATTTATCTCCTTTACTGAAGATGGAGTCTTTCTGGCATTTCGCCTTGATGTCTAGGTGACTAAAGTTGATGAGAGACCAATTACCTTCGTACACTCTCGGGTTGTGCATCATACGACTAAGGCTTATAACAACGATACTAGAGTGTGGGAAAAGGGTCAAAGAACGAACTGGGAAACAGAGGTTTAGACCTGTTTCTAATGAGTACATTATTTTTCATACTAGAGACAGTATTCGGAAGTTGGTAAAGGCATGCTACAACGCCAGAGACAAAGCTCTCATATCAGTTCTTAGGAGAGCTACGGGATATGAGATAAAAAGTTCAGTTCACAAAAGGGGGAGCGATGGCAATGTCTACGACGGGGAGTTTGAAATAACCCATTTATAATATCCTAAGTTTTATACCTATCTCAAAGTAAAAATGATGAATTGTTGATTATAGTAATACTAGTATAATTGAGGAGTAGTACTTAAATAGGATAGTTAAGTATAAACTATAATTAGGTGTAGTATCATGAAGTTATCAGTAATAGAAATAAAAGTTATTGTGGGAATGCTATCTTTCATCACCATATTACAGGTGAACAGTATAGTCTCGTCTGCTACTTTAGCTAACAAGAGCACCTATAGTATTGCTTATGGTGATTGGGGTATACCTACACCTTTTCACCATCATCGAGGACCAAGTTATGTCTTGACGTCATTTATTTGGGACACACTTGTATGGAAGGATCAAAAGGGGTATGTGCCTCTTCTAGCTAAGTCGTGGAAAGTGGAAGATAATGGATTAAAGTGGGTTTTTAAGCTTCGTGAAGGAGTTAAATGGCATGATGGCTATTCTTTTACAGCTGATGATGTCAGATTTACATTTGAGTACTTGAAGAAATATCCTTATCCTTGGGGATCTAGTGAGATCATTGACTACGTGGATAGAGTAGAAGTTATAGATAATTACACTATTGCCGTATACTTAAAGAAGCTTTATGCGGACTTTTTAGACCACCTTATAGTTCAATTAGAGATTATCCCCCGACACATATGGGAAAATATTACTGATCCACTAAAGTATACTGAACCAAAGGCTTTTGTGGGTACAGGTCCCTTTAGACTTAAGGATTACAAGAAAGGTGCATACTATGTTCTTGAAGCTAACGATAAGTATTTTCTAGGTAAACCCGTAGTTGATAAACTTATGCTTAAATCTGTTAGCAATCCTGCAATAGCCCTCCGAACAGGGGACGTGGATGCCGCATCTTTCTTCGGTAAGGGGATTGATGTTGTGAAGACCCTTACTAACATTACGGGTTTAGAGGTAGTAGAGGGGCCTAGTTACTGGGTTCTTAAACTAATATTTAATACTAGAAAGTATCCATTATCTGATAAGAACGTTAGAAGAGCTTTAGCCTATGCTATTAACAGAGAGGAAATAGTAGAGAAAGTACTTCATGGAGGTGGGATTCCTGCAAGTCTTGGAATAATACATCCTGACTCAAAATGGTATAATCCCAATCTTCCGATACTATCATATAATGTTTCTGAGGCAAAAAGATTTCTTGATAGTTTAGGCTTTATTGACAGAGATGGCGACGGTATTAGGGAAACTCCCAATGGCACTAAGTTAAGCTTTGAACTGCTATGCGTGAAACGCTACGAGAGAGAGGCAGAGCTTGTGAAAATACAGCTCAGCAGGATAGGTATTGACCTCTTGGTTAAAGTTGTTGAGTGGAAGATTGCTGACTCTCTTCTAGATAAAGGAGAATTCGACATAGCTATTAGTGGACATGGAGGAATTCTTAGACCATGGACTCCTGTAGACTGGCCTGCACATACTTATGTTAATGAACATCTCGATAGTTTACTGAAATTATTTTATTCGACACTAAATGAGAGCGAGAGACTGAAGTATGGATATGGGATTCAGAGAATAATAGCTGAGGACTTACCAGTACTGACATTATACCATCCAAAAACATATGTCGTCTATAACTCCAAAAAACCTGTGAAATGGTTCTGGACGTGGAACGGTATAGGAGGAGGCGTTCCAATGTGGTGGAATAAACTAGCTCTTATTAAAGCTATTGCCCAGGCTCCAACTAAGCCTACTGGCGAGGAATATAAGCCCTTAACTATGATCTATATCGGTATAGCAGTAGCTGTTATAGTAGTAGTGGTAGGAGCGTTGCTTATATATCTGAGGTTGAGAAGGAGTTGAAGAAGCTATTACACTTAGTCGTCCAATATCTGATATTATTTTTCATAGTATTCATACTAAATTTTGTACTGGTAAGGATAATGCCAGGTAGTCCTTTAGACTATTTAAGTGAAAATCCCGAGGCTATGGCGCCTCTCATGAACGATAAAATCAAGTCACTACTATTATCATACTATGGTTTAGATAAGCCCTTACATGTACAGTTCATCAACTACCTGGCTAGAGCTCTGCATGGAGACTTAGGATATTCAATATACTATGCTCAGCCGGTCACAGTGATTATTCCCCCCTATTTAATGAGATCTCTTATCTTAGTGCTTATGGGATTCGCTATTACACTTGCAATATCGCTCCCCTTAGGCGTGTTATCTGCTTGGAAGAGATCTTCAAAAATAGACACTTTTCTAACATCCACTATGGTGACTATGAAGTCCATGCCTCCCTTTTTTGTGGCCATGATGTTTCTGCTACTATTCGTTTATAAGCTCAAAGTGTTTCCGTTAATAAGCTATGCTTATAAGGAATCGCTTATTGATGTTCTCTACTATGCTCTCTTACCCTCAATGGTCTTCGCACTATGCGAGATAGGTGGAATATACTACTTTGTTAGGAATGCCGTTTTAGAGGTCATAGGAGAAGAGTTCGTATTACTAGCGAAGGCTAAGGGATTGAGGGATAAAATATTGATGTTCAGGCATGTGTTTAGAGTAGCGCTTCCAACTATTTCTGCAAGAATATCTATTTTCCTAGGTTTTTCGTTCATGAGCTCTATGTTTGTTGAATATGTTTTCACATATCCCGGTATAATGACTCTGCTCACTATAGCTTACGATAACTACGATTACCCACTACTTCACGCAATACTCTTGATACTAATGTCTGTTATAGTGCTTGCTAATATGATAGCCGATCTGGTGATGGTAATTGCAGATCCTAGGATTAGAGCTCAGTAGGAAGGGTGTAGTTGGATTAATAGTGGTACTAGTTCTCATCTTAATGGATGTTTTAGCACCCCTAATTACACGTCATGGGTTAGATTGCTTGGACAAGCCATTCACTCCACCAAATAATGAACATATTCTTGGAACAGATGATGTGGGCCATGATGTCTTTACTTATTTAGTATATGGTATAAGAATCTCTCTCATTATAGGTTTTCTAACAGCCTTAATCTCAACCTTCACTGGATTGGCTGTGGCCCTGTTTTGCTACTATGATCGACTAGATCTAATTATAGTTAGAATCATAGATTTATTCATGGTAATACCCAGGCTACCATTATTGATCGTCTTATCCGCTATTGTTAAACCATCCATTTGGAATATCGTGCTTATTTTATCATTCTTCGGCTGGTCTATTACAGCTAGGGTTTTAAGGCCTATGGTGAAGCAGTTGAAGTGTTTAAATTTCATCAGTATTCTAAAGGTCACTGGGGCTAGAGACCATTACATACTTTTAAAACACATAATACCACACTTGTATTCGCTGATAGCCGTCCAGTTCATTCTTGAAGCCAGACACGCTATTCTAGCTGAGGCTGGAGTGGGATTCTTGGGTTTCGAGGAACCAACTACTGTTAGTTGGGGTATAATGTTATACCATGCATTCCAAAATAGCTATACCTTCATCTCAAACGTATGGTTATGGACTACTTTACCCCCGGCATTAATGCTGGCACTTCTCACTCTGGCATTAACTCTCATCGCAGTAGACTTAGAGGAAACATATAATCCTATACTTAGGAGGGCTCGTATATGATATTGGATAAGATAGCTGAAAGAGCTTTAACCTTCAATTTAGATGAATTAAAGATAGTTGATATGTGTGTTGGGTATCCATATACATATGTTATAGTGGAAGACTGTAGTGGAGTTAAAGCTATGGGGGTAGCTTTAACACCGCTCGAAGAAGCCAGCGATTACGAAGTTTGGAATCCTCCTAGGGTACTGGAATCCTCTTTGAAAGAGATGATTCAATTATCAACAAGCATTCATATGTTCGAGAGAGTTCTCGGTATTGCAACAATAAATGCCGTATCTCAATATTTTCTCAGAGGTAGGTCAGAGAATTTGAATTTTGGAAAGAACACTATTGAAATATTGGAAGAAGAAGGGGTCTCTACAGTTGGAGTAGTAGGTTACATGAAGCCTCTAATTGATAGTTTAAAGAAGAGAGACTTTAAGGTCATAGCATTTGAAAGAAGCATTCTCTGGAGACATGGCGAGGCCTTATCTGACTGTCTAGAACCCAGGATTCTACCTAAAGTCGAAGCTCTAGTGATAACTGGAGCTGCTCTCCTAAATGATACTTTGGATATAGTGTTGAACTATGCTATGAATTCCCGGGTAAATATTCTTGTAGGACCTACTGCTCAGCAACACCCTTTCCTCTTAAAGGGTTTAAAAATAGATTATGCTCAAAGCAGCCTAATATTAGACGTAGATCGTGCTAAGAGACTGTTGAAAATTACAGCTTGGCGTAAAGCATTATTTTGTAAAGAAACGAGCAAAACTTACACATTGAAGTTAGAAATTGAAGAGGGGAAGCAATCCTGAAGAAGTTTTTGAGAATTAGAGGACTAAGAGTATACTTCAACACGCCTGAAGGGCTCGTTAAAGCAATCGATAATGTAGAACTAGATGTCTATGAAGGTGAAGTTCTAGCTATTGTGGGTGAAAGTGGTAGTGGAAAGAGCGTACTAGGCTTAACTATCTTGGGGCTTCTACCTTCGAACACTATAATTAAGGGCTCAATAATTTACGATAGTATAAATCTAGTCGGACTTAGTGAAAATACACTTAGGAAGATCAGAGGCACTAAGATAGCTTGGATACCCCAGGATACTGATGCATCTCTAAACCCTGTACTCAAGGTTGGATTTCAAATAGCTGAAACGCCTTTGGAACATGGTAAGTTAAACAAAAATCTCATATGGGATTTCTCGGAGAAACTATTGGAGTTGCTAGGAGTTAAGCCTTCGCGCCTCAGAGCAAGAGAGTATCCTCATCAACTTAGCGGTGGTATGAAGCAAAGAGTACTAGTCGCGATAGGAGTTTCGGGTAATCCAAGACTTTTGATAGTTGATGAACCTACAAAGGGCATTGACGTAATAAGGAAGAGAAAATTACTCAACCTTTTTAAG
>CAZFTG010000001.1:43052-48257 GCA_964522205.1 uncultured Thermoproteales archaeon | reverse complement strand
ACTACTAATAACTCATGACATAAAATTTATTGAAGAACTAGCAGATAGAATTGCTGTAATGTACTGTGGCCAAATAGCTGAGGTCTCCACAAAAACCCGTTTCTTTACTGAACCTTTACATCCATACTCGAAAATGCTTCTTGAATCCCTTCCAAGTAGAGGTCTTAAACCCATACCTGGTGAGCTTCCTAGCATGATCAATCCCCCTATGGGATGTAGATTTCACCCTAGATGTCCCTATCTAGTAGATACTTGTAGAGTACTGGAACCTCCCCTAGTGGAAGTAAATGGTAACTATGTGAAATGTTGGAAATATGTAAGTGATCAACAATGATCTTAGTGAGAACAATAAATCTGACTAAGTACTTCATTAGTGGCTTTATGAAGAGGAAAGTAGTGAAAGCAGTAGATAGTGTGAACATTCACATCAGCAGAAGCGAAGTTTTAGGAGTTATTGGAGAAAGTGGTGCAGGCAAGACAACTTTATGTAGACTACTGCTAGGCTTAATAAAGCCTACGAGTGGAAGCATAATATTTGAGAACATTGATATTACCTGTGCTAACAGGAAACTGCTTGAGAGTATTAGACATAAAATGGCGTACATACCCCAACATCCCGAGACAGCCCTTGACCCTCGATGGAAGCTTTACGATAGTTTAGCTGAACCAATTAGGATACATAGACTTGTAAGAGATAAAGTTGAGGAGAGGGAGAAAGTATTGGAGCTGGCAGGTCTCGTAGGATTAAAGGAAGAACACTTATCCAGGTACCCTTACGAGGTCAGCGGAGGCGAATTACAGAGAGCTATTATTGCACGTGCACTATCCTTAAAACCCAAGTTCATCGTATGCGACGAACCCACATCAATGCTCGATCCCTCAACCCAAGCATTAATCTTAAACCTTCTTAAGAAGCTACAGGAGCAGTATTCACTATCACTACTATTCGTGACGCATGATCCAGATATAGCTACTATAATGAGTCATAGAATAGCAGTAATGCATTCAGGAATGATAATAGAAATTGCAAGAACTAATGATATACTAGAGGAACCTCTACACCCATACACACAACAATTTGTCTCAACAGTATTTAAAAGAACTAGACTGAAGAGCAATGATATTCTCTCTTACATATCTATCGAGGAATCATCTTATACATGTCCACTCTACGCTAAATGCCCTAAGAGAATGCTCATATGCAAGACCAAAAAACCTCCACTCATTAAAGTGTCTGAGGAACACTATGTAGCATGTCATCTATATAGTGAGAATAGTTCCTAATCAATAAGCATGTAGGTAAATTACTAATATCAAGGTTCACGAAAACGCTATACCGGGAGATTAGTGAATAAGCATTTTAAGCTCTTTTAATAACAATATGCTAAATAAGCTCTAATTTAAATATTATATCAAAAATATCATTATTATAGTGAAATTGTTAAAATAGTTAATGAATTAAAAAGACAAATATATTGTTATATTAATCTATGAATATAAAAATAATTTAAATATTTTTCTTTTTTAAAAAATATATAGAAAACTTTTGACATAAAGTTAATAGAAATATTCAATATAATATTACTAGTCATTTTTCTTCACTTAGTGACTTCTCAATTATTTCATCATAGACAAAACTTATGCTCTAAGATTCAGAGTAGTTACTGTTCATACTTTAAACTCTTAGTTTAACACTTCAAATAATCTATTAATTATTAACCAAATCTTCCGCTGATATAATCTCGAGTGAGTTCATTACTTGGGTTATCGAATATAGCGTGTGTAGGCCCATACTCTATTAGCCTTCCTAAATGTAGGAAGGCTGTGAAATCCGAGATCCTCTTTGCCTGTTGGATATTATGTGTGACTATTACTATAGTTAATTCTCTGTTAAGGGATTTTATGAGATCCTCAATTATCTTGGTGTTTATTGGATCGAGAGCTGAGCATGGCTCATCCATGAGTAGTACCTCAGGCTCGACTGCTAGGGCCCTGGCAATACATAGCCTCTGTTGCTGGCCTACAGATAGACCGAATGCTGATCGATTGAGTCTATCTTTAACTTCATCCCACAATCCCACAATCTCTAGACATCTTCTAACTATTTCATTAAGCTTTCTTCTATCCTTTACTCCGTGTATCTTAGGACCATAGGCTATATTTTCATAAATAGACTTAGGAAGCGGATTTGGTTTTTGAAATACTATACCTACTCTCTTTCTAAGTTCTGTTAGCTCTATCGTATCACTGTATATGTCCACACCATCGAGTAAGCATTTCCCCTCGACTCTAGCCCCCTCTATTAGCTCTATCATACGATTTAGGGTCATGAGGAAGGTAGATTTTCCACATCCAGAGGGACCTATTATAGCAGTGACTCTGTTCTCTGGAATCTTCATTTCCAGGTTCTTTAGTACATGAAGTCTCTCATACCAGACGTTTAATCCTATAACCTCGATCTTCTCCCTCATATATTCCACCTCCTTCTGTAGTAGATCCTCATGAAGTAAGCGAAGGTATTGAGTACTATTACTATCATTAACAGCACTAACGCCATAGCAAAAGCATCTCCTAATGAATCCCTAGGAGTAGCTACGAGCATACCAAAAAGATTATAGGTCAGTGTCATTACGGGTTGGAGAGGATTTGAAGGAAGACCATTCGTAAGATATACGCATGAGGTGAAAAGTATTGCCGCAGTTTCACCAGCAACTCTACTGATTCCAAGGATAATACTAGTTGCTATCCCTGGCGCTGCTGTTGGTATCACTACATCCCTGATCACTCTAAGCTTGGAGGCACCTAAGGCTATCGCCGCCTTCTTAAAACTTACAGGCACCATACTTATAGCCTCGTAAGAGCCGCTGACAATTATGGGGAGTATCATACATGCTAGTGTGAGCCAACCGGAGAGTAGGGATATTCTAAATCCTAGGAATGTACAGAAGAATGTATAGCCGAAGAGTCCAAATATTATAGATGGAATACCCGCTATATTGTGGATTGCTTGGATTATAATACGAGCAATCTTACCTCCTTTAGCGTACTCTGCTAGATAGACTGCTGTAGCTACTCCTATAGGAGTAGCTATAGTTACAGCCCCCCCTAACATGTAGAGTGTCCCTACGATAGATTCAAAAATCCCTCCATCCATAACACTAGTTATTAAAAATTTCCAGCTCAAGGATTTCACTCCCTCTACTCCTATCGACACTAATATCCATAGGAAACATAGTATCAACGCAGTTACTGGTAGAGAAAGGGATACAAAGATGAATTTCTCTAAAAACCTATATTTCTTCATGCTCTGATCACACTCCTAGGAGCTTTCTTTAAGAGTAAGTCAGCAACAGTATTCACAGTAAAAGTTATGAGCATTAGTATGACACCCAGACCGAAGAGTACATGATAGTGTAAACTACCTATAGCCACTTCACCCATATCGAGAGCTATAGCACTAGTGAGTGTATGCACCGGTGAGAGGTAATTCCAAGGCGGTGAGGGTATAATAGGTACGCAACCACATACCATGAGTACCGCTATAGTCTCACCGATAGCTCTTCCAAGTGCTAGGAGGATAGATGCAAAAATCCCCGGCATAGCTGTAGGTAATATAACACTCTTAATGCATTGCCATTTTGTAGCTCCTAGAGCTAGAGCAGCCATTTTATACTCTTTAGGGACAGAAGCGATAACCTCACTGGAGATGCTTACTATAGTAGGTACTATCATTATGGATAGAACTATGGAACCTGTTAAAGCGGTCTTGCCTAGAGGTACTTCGAAGAGATTTGAAATAGCAGGAGCTATGAATATCATTCCTAGGAATCCATAAATTATCGAGGGTATAGTAGCAAGTAGTTCTATAATAGACCTGAGAGGTTCTCCTAGACTACGAGGAAGATACTCTGTTAAAAATATAGAGGAGAGTACACCTAGAGGAACTGCTATTAAGGCGCTTCCTAAGACTACTAGTAAAGAACCGAGAATCAAAGGAAGGGCACCATATTCCTCATAATACGGTGCCCATTTCCCACTTAGGATAAGTCTAGGTCCTAGGAATAAGAGCGCTGGTAATGCTTCGTTAAATACAAATACTACTATGAGTACCAGGATAAGTACTGATGAAAGGGATACTATTGCTAGTACTATTTCTATGATAGCTCCTTTTTTCTTCATGAAATCAATAATATTCAATAAAGAAGGAGGATTACTAATAATACCCATTTTAGTCCCCCTGTCTAGGATACATGGCTATAAATCCACATTTTTCAACTATCGATTGTCCTTCAGGACTCTTAATAAAGTCTATAAACCTATCTATCAATGATCCGCTTTCAGGAATACCATTGGTTACTAAGTAGAGGTACCTGACTATAGGGTATATGCCAGCTATAGCATTTTCACGCGTAGGCGCATAATAGAGCTCCCCTTTTTTCTCGGCTAGATGAACTGCTATAACTCCTCCCTTTAAGAATCCCATTCCTAAATACCCTATTGAGTAGGGTGTTTTTTCCACACTTAGTCTCATTGCAGGATTACTAGGGACTTCAGAGGCTCCGGGTTTAAGTTTTAGTCCGAACGGTTTTAGACAAAACTTTTCAAAAGTATCTCTAGTACCCGAACCATGTTCTCTCGTGAACACCACTATCTCTTCATCTGGTAGACGAGGATCTACTTCACTCCATCTAGTGTACTTTCCTGCAAATATTTTACCCACGTCCTCTAATGTAAGCTTTAGAGGCTCCCCTCCTAGTCTCTCTACTACACTGGGATGAACTACGATAGCTATAGCATCAACAGCAATTTTGTGCAAGACTAGGAATACTCCCTTTTTCCTTGCTAATTCAAGTTCCTTTTCTTTTGGAGGTCTAGAGGCCATACCTATTTGACAAACTCCATCTATGAGCTCCTTATATCCCCTTCCACTGCCCCCACCTTCCACTGTTATTTTAACCGTTTCATATTTTTTCATGAAAGCTTTCGCACACTCGCTACTAATGGGTAAGACTGTGGTGGATCCTACAACTCTAATGCTCTCTTTTCTCCATACACTATCTTCTGGAAAAGCCTGTGTCTGAGGCGTTTGTGGACTTATGATCGGGCCTATTATTAATCCTACTACTGTTCCCAAGACGAAAGATAACAAAGATATCAGTACTAGTGTACTAGTTTTCATCGAGTATAGGAGAGAACGTTCTAAAT
>CAZFTG010000001.1:11698-42952 GCA_964522205.1 uncultured Thermoproteales archaeon | reverse complement strand
GATATCAGTACTAGTGTACTAGTTTTCATCGAGTATAGGAGAGAACGTTCTAAATATATAGTTTTTCGATTTATACTCAATATTATCAATATATTAATCTATTTATATATAGATATATATTTAGTGATAAGGATTACTTATTATTTCAGAATCCTATGAGATGCTATAGGCTTTGAAATAACTAGGCATATTAGGATAGGAATCTGGTTAATAAAACTATCTACGGTATTACTAAAACCTTTACTATATCTCGCTCTTTTTTAATAATTTTTTCGAAGTATTCTAATATCTCACTAAGTTCTATTTTATGAGTAATTAATGGAGTAACTTTGATGGCTCTAGATGCAAGTAACGAGATAGCCCTATCTGTAGTCAAGGGATTAGTAAAGGATCCTACTATTTTTATCTCTTTTCGATATATCATGAATGGACTAATAGATACTCTAGCCTTTGGAGGGGATACACCAAATACCAATACTCTTCCTCTATAGTCCAGTATACTCATAGCCTCTTCCAGTACTCTAGGATTACCAGTAGCCTCTATCACTACATCTACTCCTCTACCATGTGTTAGTTCTTTCACTACCTCTACTACATTATCCTTAGTTGGATTAAGTACTGTATCTGCCCCCAAGCTTTCACCTAGCTCTATTCTCTTCTCTACGATCTCTACGCCTATCACAAGTGAGGCTCCTCTTAGTTTAGCCAGTTGTAGATGAATTAGACCTATTGGCCCCAGCCCGTATATCAGAACACTATCCCCTAACTTTATATCGATCAAGTCCTGTCCTCTAAGACAGCATGCTACTGGCTCTGTTAGTGCGGCCTCTTCGAAGCTGAGTTCTTCCGGCACCTTATGTATGTTACTTTCTGGTACTCTCACGTACTCTGCAAAGCCTCCTGTCCTCCCTACGCCAATGGCTATCCATTTTTCACAGAAATGTACATCTCCTCTTCTACAGTAATAGCATTTACCACAGTATATGTTGGGGTTGATAGCGACTCTATCTCCTACCTCAAAGTTATCTACTTTTTCACCTACAGCAACGACTTCTCCAGAGATCTCATGTCCAGGTATTATTGGATATCTAGCGAGATGTTCTCCCTTATAAATATGTATATCAGTTCCACAGATTCCACATGCCTTAACCTTAACTAGAACTTCTGTTGGTAAGATCTTCGGCACTTCTACATCTACTACCTCTGCTTTTAATGGCTCTCTAACTATGAAAGCTTTCATAGGTATCACATATAGTTAAACTCTCTTCCTCTTATAAGGTTCTCAGCAGAGCAGATAAGGGTTTAGACTCCTAAGTATAAATTTTATAGCTCTCCATGCTGATTTTTGCTCAGATAAGGACTGAATAGTTTCTCTCTTCTCTCTCACAATAGGATTTTAATCTAGGGGTTATTAAAATCCTGATAGCATGATATTTCGTGATAAAGAAAAACTCTCGCCTAGATATCTCCCCAGTAAACTAGTGCATAGGGAGAAGGAACTTAAACTACTTAGAGCAATGACATCAGATCTAGCTATAGGAGAGAAATTCTTACGTGTTATCCAAGTACAAGGTCCTGCTGGGATGGGTAAGACTAGTGCTGTTCACATGGTGGGTAGAGATCTTGAGAGGGTAAACAAGAAATATGGATTTAATTTCAAATATATTTATATAAACCTGAAATTGGAAGCACCGAGTAAATTTGTACTATTTAACAACATAGCTGGTAAAGTAGATCCAGTCCTAAGATCTAGGAATTTAACAGCAGAAGAGCTATTGCACGAGATCCTAGAGTATCTCAGGAAGAAAGATATTAGGGTGGTGTTGGCACTAGATGAGATAGATTACTTTTTAAGATTCTCAAGAGATAGTAGTATAATATACGATTTAACCAGATTTTCTGAATTAAAATTAGGGGAACCCGTTAATATAGTTGGACTGATAACGATAGCTCGTGATCCTTCTTGGAGGAAAATATTAACTAGTGGAGAGAGATCGAGCCTAGGAAGACTTATAGTAAACTTTAGACCCTATGCTAAAGAGCAATTATTTGATATACTGAGGTACCGTGCTTTAGAGGCCTTTAGAGAAGGAGCTATTAGTGATGAAATTATAGAGTACATCTCTGATATAACGGCAGAATATGCAAATAGTGATGTAAGATACGCGCTCGATATACTGTTGTTCTCGGGAATGATAGCTGAGAGTGAAGGAGCTCAAAGAGTGAATATGGACCATGTAAGATACGCAATCTCTCAGACAACTCCTGCGATAACGACAGAGGACCTCATGAACCTCAGAGATAGGGAGAAATTAGTGCTATTAGCAGTGGCTATTTCCCTGAAGTTCAGTAAGACTCCTCATGTAAATATCGAGGAGATATGGAGTACTCTTCAATTAATACTTGAGGAGAGAGGGCTCAGACCTATTAGTAGGAGAAAATTCATAGAAGAATTACAGTCACTAGCGGATAAGGGGATAATAGATATTCAAGGAGTTACTAGAATAGGAATTTCCATGGGGCCCCTGGATAAACTACAGAGATTCTTGGATAATTTAGTAAGGAGGATAGAGAATACGGCTATTTGAGTTCTTTTATAAGGCGCTTAATGAGTCTAGTATAGAAGTCCTTCATCTTATCAAGTGTTTTCTTATCGGGTGCTTCTATGACAATATTCACTTCTGGCATGGTTTGGCTAGCCCTTATTAACACCCATCCCTTCTCGGTCATTATCTTCACTCCATCGCTTATTCTTAAACCTTCAGAGTACATGTCCATAATGCGTTTAACTACTGCCCACTTAATTTCATCATTTACAGCGTGTATGTAGAACTTCTCTATTGGATTTATGGTTACTTCAGAGAGTATAGAGGATATTAATCCCATTTCAGATATTATCTCAGCCATTTTGACCATTGAGAGTATACCATCGGAGAAGGGATAAATGTGTCCAAAGTAGAAATGAGAGCTCTGCTCAATCCCTATTATAGCCTTATGATCTCTAACAGCTTCTTCAATAAAACCATGTCCTATTCTCGATACTATCACACTAGCTCCTTTACCTTCTATAGTCTTCAGTAGGGCTGAAGCTACATCTGGAGTTACTACAACTCTATCTCCACTCCTAACTAAGTACTTTACGAAGACTATTCCTGATTCACTACCCCCGAGCTCTCTACCCCTATCATCTATGAAGACAGCCCTATCAGCATCACCATCAAAAGCGACTCCGAGATCAGCATGATCCTTAATAACCCTTTTCTTAAGTAGTTCAATATTCTCCCCTTTGGGTTCGGGTCTAATACCATAAAAGTCTCCTCTTACTTCGGGGTGTAGAAGTTTATAGTCTATACCAAGTTCATCACATACTTTAGGTATTACAGTATTTACAACGCCACCAAAGGTTTCGATAACTACCTTTACACTTTTAGTAATCTTAACCTGTTTGACTACGTTCTCTACATAGTCCTCTGTAAAGTCTTCGTTAGTATATGTTCCTCTACGTACATTTCTTTTAAACTCGTGTATAATGTGTTTCTTAATACTCTCATACTCTTTTACAAAGCTAGTGCCATCAGGACGAATGAATTTAAAACCATTATACTCTGGGGGATTGTGACTTGCTGTTACATATACTCCATATCTATTCCTCTTAAAGCAGCTATAGTATGCTACAGGATTAGGTACCATACCTAGGTCTACTATATCAGTACCCGATTTTCTGAACCCCTCGATAATAGCTTTAGCTAGAATAGGTGATGAATGTCTAGAATCTCTTCCAACATGAAATGTATCATCGAAGAGGTAACCTGTGCAGGTACCAAGTTTTTCAGCTATTTCCTCTGTGATGTCTACTCCATATAAGCCCCTAATATCATAGGCTCTAAAGATCTTCTCGTACACATTTTGACTTCTTCATATAGATATAAGGCTTTTCCATTCTCCTAGGATAAATATATATCTACGAGTGTCTAAAATTTTCGGGAGCGTTGTATGTCCGAAGAGAAAGAGGAAGTCTGGAGATGTAGAATTTCAAGAACGAGTAGGGGAGCCATATTTAAAGCCAAGAGATGGTTCTATGCTACATTCTATAGAAAGGATATTCCAGATGAGATTAAAGAGAAGTCCCGAAGAAATTGGATTAGATTAGCAAGGGCACTAGTAGAAAAGATAAATAAAGAAGGTGTCTCAGATTGGGGTGCTACTATTGCAATATACTATAAGAATGTGAATGGAGTTTTCACACCTATAAGAGCTGAAGTAAGTGCTTTTGAAATCAGAGATACCAAGACCTTTACAGTATACCCAGAGGAAGAGACTGAAGAAACAGAAGGATAGGAATTTCACCTTTCAGTACCAAATCTTTTTATAATTAATACTAAAATTGCTAGAGCGAACATCATAGCGAATAGCAACTGATTATACAGTATGTATCTTGAGTAATCGATATCGGAGAAGCCGTAAATGTAGCCGAAGATATTGTAAAGGAAGTAGAGAGATGCTATTGTTAACACTAAGACTATAAGACCAGCATAAGGTCTTATATCCACTCTTTTCTCCGACAAGTATACCACCATTTCTAGGAGCATAGCCTACTTAAGTATTTTTACTTAAAGTAGAGTCTTTGAGAAGATCCGGTAATACGCAAAGTACCTTATTCTCATCCTTATATGGAATAGTGCTCCCATCTTCTTGCTCTAGCCAGAATACTATGGGTAATACGTCTACATCCACTTTAGCATGAAGCGTGACAGCGATGTTATTAGGAATATCAGCTCCGAGCAGTAAATCGACATCGAGCCCATCAGTTTCACCTTTGACCTCTAGGAAATTAAAAGTACCTAGATCTCTGGTATTCCATGAAGTAATCTTGGTATACTTAAATTTTCCTCCCAACACCTTAAAGGGTACACCTATAGGTCCTATATTTAACGAACAGTTGTGCAGGTACTTGTAATGTAGTTTCACTGTTATTTTCCTAGAGTCCTCTATCCTAATTGTATACTGAGGAATTAGAGGGGGGCTGAGTACTACATTAGTATCTATTCTTAATCCACAGAATAGGTGTTCTCCTTCCGATAATGTGTACCTAAGGGTAGGTCGAATAGCCCATCTTATCTTATCTCTACCCAATAGTGGTCTCATATAATGAGGATAAATTCCTTGTATTTTATCCTGAGATATATTTGAGACTATACGGAGGACTCTTGGATACGAGTTAGATTTAAAACAGATGGACACTCTTCTCAAAGTATTTGTAGTGTTATCTACATGGAGCTCATATGTCTTTCTCAGAGTGTACACTTAGATCATCAGTTAACTTTAGATTAGTAGACATAAAAAGATACCTAGTGTAGGATCTAACCTAAAAGGGACTAGCGATGAAATATGATGCTAAGTATAAAAAGCTAAGAATAGATACAAATAATAAGTGCAACCATGCCACTGGGTGGATGTAAGCTATGCGGTAGAAGAATGGTAGTCCATCTTAAGTACGCCAACTTAAGTCTATGTGAAGAGCATTTTATAGATTTCTTCGAAAATAGAGTTATAAGGACTATAAAGAGATATAAATTAATAAAAGAAAATGAAAAGATAGCAGTAGCGGTATCCGGAGGCAAGGATAGTATCGTTTTACTATATGTATTAAATAAACTAGCTAAAGATATGAAATTCACATTATCCATCCTACATGTAGACCTCGGTATTAATGGGTACTCCGAGAGTTGTAGAAGAGTGGTCGAAAAGTATGCTAGTGAATACGGTCTTGAGCTTAATATCGTTAATATGAAAGAGGAGGGTATGAGTTTAGATAAGATAGCAACTATGAAGGGATTAAGTAGAAAGCTGTGCTCTATCTGTGGTATCATTAAAAGATATTGGTTTAATAGGATAGCGTATGAGATAGGAGCTGACAAACTAGCGACAGGACACACACTAGACGATGCTGATCAAATACTATTACAATGTCTCATGAGCGGAGATATGAGACAGCTCTATAAGTTGTATCCAATAGTCTACTCACCCCTCCACCCTAGACTAATCATAAGAATAAGGCCCTTATTCGAATCACCGGAAGAGGACATATTACTCTATGCAAGGATAAAAGAACTAGAATTTGTAGAGCATAAGTGTCCTTACGCTAGTGGAGCTTTAAGCCTAGACCTAAAGAAACTACTTAATGAGCTGGAGTCTAGACACCCAAATACCAAGCTATCGATATACAGGAATTTTGTGAAAAGAATAAGACATCTATTGAAGGTGTACAGAGAGGATGAAATAGGGACATGTAAAACTTGTGGGTTTCCCTCTTCTCTGGGGGAATGTGCTTATTGTAGGCTTAAAAGGAAGGTTTTGAAGTATGAGAGGGGAGGAAAATTAAGGTAAGAGTAAAGATAGTCGATAGAGATCTGGGAGAGGTGAAAGTACCCAGAGAGATAGTAGCTGAAGAGCTTTTAATCTCTCTCGGATTCAATCCCATAGAGTATATAATTACGAGGAATGGAAACATAATAACCGAGAAGGATATACTAAGAGATGGTGATATACTAATACTGTATCCCGTAGTCTCGGGGGGAAGAGTAAGAGCATGAACAGTACTTGTTCTCTCTGTGACAGTAGAGCTGTGATACTTATACGCGAAGAACAGATATACCTCTGTGAGCAACACCTAGAGAGTAGAATATTAGATTACGTAAGGGCAGTCCTCGAAATGCTAGCCTCTCAAGAAAGGAGTGTAAAGATAGCAGTAGCTGCCTCTGGGGGGAAAGATAGTACTGTATGTCTATATGTACTTTACTTGCTAAAAGAGGAGTATTCCTTAGATCTAATGGCAATAGCAGTAGATGAAGGTATTGAGGGTTTTAGGGATGTTAAGTTGAAAAAACTAGTCGAACTTTCACAAAGCTTAGACCTGGATATCAATATCGTGAGTTTTAAGGAGTTCTTTGGAGCCACTTTAGATGATATGGTAAAGTTATCACTTAGAAAGGGGTTTATGTATAAACCGTGTACAATATGCGGAGTGCTTAGAAGGTATCTATTAAACAAGGTAGCAAGAGAGTTAGAAGTGGATTATTTAGCAACAGGACATAACTTTGATGACGAGGCTCAGTCCATTTTAATGAACATACTCAAAAATAGTATGGATAAACTCACTAGAGGTGGGCCTATTACTACTATTAAACACGAGAAATTTGTCCCCAGACTAAAACCCCTATACTACTGTACGGAAAAGGAGATAGCTACATATGCGCACATTCGACACTTCAACATTCCACTAGTAGATTGTCCATATCTATTCTTTAACGAGAGAAGAGTACTCAGAAGATGGCTAAATAGGATAGAACTTCTAAACCCGGGTGCTAAAAGGAGGCTAATACTACTAAGAGATAAACTTAGCTCAAATATCAATAGACCTAGTAGGAGTATGAACTTGTGCATAAGATGTGGTGAACCAAGCTCACAAGATATATGTAAAACATGTCAAATACTTGAATATCTTGGAGTAGCTTAAATGAGGGTTGGGTATGGATGAGGAAATAATATACCTTAAGACTGGTGCGAGAATATTAACTTTAATAAAGATGGGTGTTAAACGTGTACTATTATGTCTACTGACTCCCTTCAGAGTATTTGAAGAGATAGGCATCTCACCAGATCCCATAGGTCCGGTAATAGTACTCTCCTTTGTAGTATTACTCCATGTATTAGTAAGGCCTGTAGTATACTCTAAGCTCTCAATACTCCAACTCGAAGGCAACTTTTCGACTACACCTTCAGTTGAAGAGATTCAGGGAGTTTTTCTCGTGAAAATGGTCAATAGAAGTATAGAGCTGTCAGAATTGATCAAATCACACAGTTATGTTAATACTTATACTCCTCCTCTCTCAGCATACTCCCTTTACCAAGTATTATCGTTCATGCTTTTATGGGCTCTGACGTATGTTCTTTCCCTTATTCTAGCTAAGTTATTCGGGGGATATTCTTCTTCTTTAGCTGTAGCATCTATGTACGTTCAAATGATTAAAGTGGTAGAGGAGGCGCTTAAGCTAGCATCAACTTCATTCCTCTTTAGTAAAGTAGGTAACATAGTGATAGCACTACCAAAGGGAGTGAAGGGAGTAGAGATGGATATAATAGTTAAGTATGCACTATCGAAAGCCATGGAGATAAGGGATCCAGTAACCGCTCAGTGTATCTCAGCAGTAGGGCTTTTCCTTATCCTATGGAATATAGTAGTTCTTACCGCTATGTTCAATAGTAGTGCTAAAGTAGGATTGAAATACTCAATAATCTCTGCAATAATATGTTACCTTCTCTCATTACTGCTACATGCTCCCATCATGGGGTTAATAATGCAGTCCTAGAGAGCATCTACTATAAGTGAAAGAGAGAAGAGAGTAAAAATAAGTAGGCCGCTCTTGGCTTATCTATCGAAGATATGCTGTTGACGTCTACTAACTAAAGCTAAACTTATATTGGGCTTCATAAACCTAAATAAAAGGTGATACTATGGGATTCGCAAAGTTGTACCTTGGTATGATAGGAACAACCGCGCTAATTATAACCGTATCAACAGTACTTTTAGCTATAGTACTTAGTTTTATCGGAACATTAAGTCTATCCATTCTAATACCATTAGTGGTAGGTCTCAACCTCATACAGTGGTTAATAGCACCATATATCATCGATGCTATATACCGAGTAGAAGAAGCGGATCCTACAAGATACTCTTGGCTTCACGAAATTGTAGAGAGGCTCTCAGTAAGGAGCGGTCTCAAAAAGCCTAAGGTTATGATAGCAAAAATACCTATTCCGAATGCATTTGCATACGGATCCCCATTAACGGGTAATAGAGTAGCGGTAACAGAAGGATTACTTAATACGCTAGATAGAGAAGAGATAGAGGCGGTAATAGGACACGAAATAGGGCATCTTGTTCATAAAGACATGCACGTAATGATGTTAGCATCACTCCTTCCAGCACTTCTCTATATCATAGGAAGATCTCTACTCTGGTCCGGCATGTACTACACGAGAAGGGAGGAGAGATCGGGTATAGCACTCTTAATAGGTATTATAGCTATGATAGGAGCATGGATACTACACTTGCTAGTACTAGGACTAAGTAGGCTTAGAGAGTACTATGCAGATATACACAGTGCTAGTGTAGTAGAGGATGGTGCACTTAAACTTCAAGTAGCTCTTGCTAAGCTAGTAAATGGAACTGCTAGATTGACCGCACAGGGACTAAACGTAAGTTCATTCAGTAGCTTCAAAGCTCTCTTTATAACAGATCCTGATAAGGCAGTAGAAGATGTGGAAACGATAACTAGTATACCCACAGCTCCTGGAATTATTAGTAGAAGAGAACTAGCACTAGTAGAGAAGATTAAGAGAAGGGAACTAACTCTAACCGATAGAATAGTAGAAATCTTCTCAACACATCCTAACATAGTCAAGAGGTTAAGAGCGCTCGACGAGCTCAGGAGAAAAGCAGAACAATAACATACTCTATCTTCCATTTTTCATATACGAACATTTTTTAGCATTTAGGATTTGTAGATATGCGGTGATAAAATTGGATTACTTAGTATGGCTTGGTCATGCAGCTTTCTCTCTTTGTATAGATGGGAAATATGTAATTATAGATCCATGGCTAAAGGATAATCCAAAGTCGCCAGTGAGACCCAGTGATCTAGAGAAAGTGGACGTAGTACTAGTGACTCATGCTCATCACGATCACTTAGGAGATGCTATTGAAATTTGTAAGAGAACAGGAGCAGTATTGGTCTCAGTATACGAACTGACGTGTCTCGCTGAAGAAAAGGGTGTTAAGAGGACTCTGGGAGTAAATGTAGGAGGGGTGGTAGAGGTCGAAGGACTAAAGATTGTAGCTACTCCAGCACTACACTCCTCGCCCTATGGAACTCCTCTCGGCTTTATAGTAATAGGATCAGCTATCTCTATATACCATGCTGGTGATACGGGCTTCCTGTCTGATATAGGGCAGTATGCAAAGATGTATGGAGTGGATGTGGCAATAGTACCTATAGGAAGCGTGTATACTATGGATCCTCTTCAAGCTGCTAGACTAATCTCACTAATAAAACCTAAGATCGCCGTTCCAATGCACTATAATACATTTCCAGTCATAACTAGAGATCCTAAAGAGTTTCAGGAGCTTGTCAAAAAGTATGCTCCAGAGGTGGAAGTAAGAATACTAAAGCCAGGAGAAAGACTAGTGCTATAGGACTCTACATTATAGGCTATAAGCTCTTTTTACGTATTCCTCTCTCTCTGCTGGTTTAAGTCCTCTCCACATGAGAAGTTGTTTTCTGATGACATCAGTTAACTTCCTTACACCCCTAAGCCATACGTGTTCAGCACCACTGAGTCTGTTAATAGTGAGTACCCACGTACTACTACCCTTAACCGTCTTTACATCTAACCTACTATCCATAACCACTCCCCAATCAAAAGGCTTAACTCTCATCTTCATTCTGAGTGTCCTCACCTTACCATCGGGTATGCTCTTCTCGTAGTATTCCATTTCATCTATTGTGAATGGGCCTTCCTCTCCCCTGTATATATCCAGGTATTCTTTGATGTATAGTAGTGCACCATCGACTTCCTCGTGTTTTATCACGAAGGGTATCCTTATGATGAAAGTATCGCCCCTCCGTGTAGACACGGTTTCCAGTCTCCACTTCCTCTCTAGAGATGGTGTGACTAATCTAGAAGCATACCTCACGGGGTATGCTGTTGCAAGTAGGGTTACCAGTATTGCGAGAGCAACAGCAACAGCAACCCATACAGAACCTGCGTTTACGGACAGGCCACCTATGATTCCTGGTAGGGTTATACCGGCCATGTATCCTAGGAAAGCACCAGCTACTGAGAGTACTGTAAACTCTGCTAGGAACATTCCGGCTACTTGTATAGGAGAGAGGCCTATGGAACTTAGAATGCCTATTTCCCTTCTTCTCTCGTGTACAGCTCCAAGTATTGAACTGAGTATAGTCGATAGTAGTATTACTGCTGGTATGATAGCCTCCTGTCCCATTACCTGTTGCACTGTTACTGTAGCTAATTGTAGCACCTTATACTTTCTCCCCTCTCTTACAGAACAGTAAACTCGATAGTTGAAAACAGTAGCTATCTCACGAGCCATCTCCATTACAACATCTGGATTTTTGGGTATTATTCTAATAGCGTAAACATTTCCTCCTATCACCTTAGCTACTTCTGTAGGTACAAATATTACCTGACTTGGGTCCTCTGGTGCTAGGCCTCGGATAGCTAGCCTTCCTGTCATTTCCTCCTCTCTTGAGAACGCTGTAAATGGAAATCTATCTAGATCTAAGTAACTTAAGTAGGCTCGAGATGCCCCGTCTCTAAATATCCCCACAACCTTTAGCCTCATCCCCAGTATCGTTAGTTCATCACCTATTTCAATCTCCAATTCCTTAGCTATATGTTCTGGAATAATACATGCCCTTTCGTCGGGACTTAGGAACTCTCTAGACCCACCCATGAAGATGGCTTCTCTAATAGCCCTTTCTTTAAAGACTGGTAGTACTTTGAAATCTAGTGGATGAAGTCCTACTATAGCTGTCGGACCTATTATTAAGCCCTTACGCTGTGCGAGCATTACTTTCTCTCCTGAGGGATAGAATATGTATACTGGTATCACTTCTATCACGTGTTCACCATATATGGTCTTGAGCTGTTCAGCAAGTAGTGGTGGTAGTGGACTACCAGGTAGGAGTTGTCTTATCAAGATTCCTTCATAGGCTTTATTCATAGTATATGTATCTACTGCAGATACTCGTTTACTAGCTGAGATACTGATCATAGATACAAATGCTGTAGTAGCTACTATGACTGAGATCAGCACTAAAATGGTTCTTATGTACCTTCTTCTGAGATTTCTAATACCAAGTGATGTGGCTAATACTAGTGCACTAAGCTTATCCATTTCGAGGAAGTGCTTACCTATGAAGCGAACTCTGAGCTCTTTTATAGCACCAACAGCATGATTAAGTATTATAGTCAAGGGAAATACCGTTAATACTATCATCAGAAAGGCTATGGCTATTAGGGGTATGTTAGATACTAGAGAAAATCCCGGATGGTTTAAGTACATGAAAGTCATTACCAGAAGCATTATTAATGCAATAGCCTCAATTCTCTTTTTAAGGTCTTCATAGTTGAACATTAGTCTTTCCATGAGAAATGAGAATGGTATAGATAGCAGTAAGAAGAACACTGTGCTATAGGAGGCATCCAACGTTAGACTCCTGAGATTAATGTACGCGTTTCTCTCGGCTAACCACGCCATTATAGCTTGACCTCTGGCTTGATAGTAATCTTTCTTATCTAAGGCCTCCTTACATTTCGACCAGTACATTGAAGAGACTGATAGGAGCTCTTCTACAATCTCTGTAAATAAATGAGTTCTCTTAGCCTCTTTAAACCTCATACTATTTATTAATGAATAGTCCTCGTAGATCCGGAGTATGGTAAACGGTATAATTAGTTGTTCACCAGGCTCTACATATAGACCTCTATTCTTGTTAGTGAGTATCAGGGAGTACCACATAAGACCACCTAGGGGGGTCAATATATCAAATCTAGGGGTCTCGGAGAGATCAGGATTTACGAACAACTGTATAACTCCTCCCCAGTACTTCGGGTGATATATGTATCCAATAATTTCAACATCACTACCGAAGTGTCTTGCATAGTTTTGTGAACTATGATCAACTATGTAAGTGTTCCATGCACGCTCTGGATCTAGAGGAGAAGCCGTGCTCGGATCTAGGATATCGAAAAGGACGATCGATCCAGTTTTAAAGAGTGCTATACGTACCATAGTTTCCACTTCTCTACCTATCCTCACTCCAGTGGATCCAGTAAAGGGAAAATCAATAGCGTATTCTATAGGGCCCTCTTCTGGATAATCCTTAAAAGCCAAGGTCCAATATAGTTCATCCGGGATAACCATGGGAATCTTGAAATTCCCCTCACTATCAGTCTTCTCTATGATATAGTGTCTTACGAATGGCCCTAAGAATACCACTTGACCATAAGTAGGTCTGTACCAGGAATAGTACACGACAACAAGACTATCCCCAAGAGGCTCGTAGAGTCCAGCAGTCTCATTATACTCTACAGTCTTTCCTGCTAAAACTTTTATGTTCTGAAGTTTAAAATCGTGTGGCTTAAAAAGAGGGCTATCATACTCTATTAAGTACTTAACAGCAGTAGCATAAGTTGAGGCTATCAATTGTATATTAAAGAGTTGCTCAGGAGTTTCCTCTATTACATCACTAGGAGTTTTTCTGTAGGGACTGAAGGAAGCTTGTGCTATAGCTATTGACGGTATCCTTAAAAGGCTGAAAATCTCAAAATTGAAGTAACGGGGATCCTCGAGTACTATATGAGAGGGATTAAACTCGTAAAAGTATAATGTATACTTACCATTGCTCAGGTCTCTTATAGCCTCATCTACTACGCGCTTTAGGTTAACTCCTTTCTCCTCTGTTACTAAGTGTATTATATTGCTCTCATAGAGTACCGGATAGTCGTAATGGAAGTTTCCCTTGTCGTAGATGGATATTAAAGGAGAGTAAGCAGAGGCTCTAACCTCTAGTACTACCCTCATTTTATTCAGAACATCAAGCAAGAAGCCCTTTGCTATAGAATCGTACACAAAGTGTCTAACTCCAGCTAGAGCTTGATAATATCCAGAGAAGAAGGCTACCATAACACTTCTTCGGGGCTTCATAGCTGGTATTCTCTTAGCGATCTCAAGTAGTATGGCTGTCGAGAGAGCATCTTCACCACCCGGAGCTATGCTGGGTATTATAGACCAGCTATCATAGTTTGTTATCAAACCTATGAACTCATCGGCTAGCCTGGGGTCTGTACCATTTATGATGCCGATAATATTGTAGGATACTCTTTTCTCATATTTCATTCCAACACTTACAGTAGCCCTAACTTTACCATCTCTAATAAAGTCCAGTATATCTGCTATATCTTTGAAATATACAGCTACTCGTGGGAAGTCAATGGGTGTCCAAAATCTCTTGATTATATCCTCCTTTAACTCATACTTTGAGTTCTCTCTAATAATAAATATTACACCACGCGCTCCGAGATATGCAGCCCATCTCCATAAAGAACCACTATCGAAATCCATAATTACAAGTTTATTTTTCACGTCGTGACCTGAGAAGTCTCTTAGATCACCATACTTAAACTCTACATATACGATATCTCCACTAGTACCCTCAGTATAGCATGTCTCTACAGAGTTAGGGGCTAGAGCATATGCCTTCACAATTTTTTCCCGTCCTGAGATATCGAAGACTACAGAGGATCCGTAATCAATGGGTACTGTTACATTAAATGAGTGTCTTACTACAGTATAGCCATAATCCCTAAGCAACTTCTCAATATACCTTGAGGCGGTAATACAGTCCTCATATCCACTAACTCTGGATTTAAATTTAGATAGTACTCTTACGTGCTCTAGAACATCATCGGGAGCTATCTTCAATACTTGTGATGGCTTAGAAAGGACAATACATGTTTCTGGTATACTTATCACTACTAATAAGAGGATATAAGTCACTACCTTCACTATTAGTCTCATCATTTCCATCTCCTCGCTTTTATAGAACATATAACATCTGGTATAAAAACTGTTCCATTATTACCTTTAGTAAAGTACTGCAAGTATTGATTCCCTCACGAACATTAGTGCTGTGGATAGGCTTATGATCATACTCGCACCAGCCCACAATCCAGCTGCTACAGTCACTATATAACTTCTACACCATTCAATCCCCATCTTACGCTCTATAATCTTTTTAATGATATAACCTAGGAATACGCCAATTATATTACTAGGCATATCCATTAATCCCCAGATTATACCGAAGAGTGCTGGTAAACCAATAACAGGTGAGATGGTTCTAATGAATCTTGGTATTATTAAGAATATCGACCCCATGGTAAATGTAGTGAGTATTTGAGGCCACTTTAAGTACTCTCCAAATTGTCTTGTTATGAATAGACATCTAATTACGGTATCCACAGGAAAGGATGGTGCTGGTAATAATCTTGATGGAACATCGTAGAGATGCCATAGTAACGAGGCTATGAGAAGTCCTACCAGCTGTGTGGAAAAGATTCCCATGAGGTGTGCTTTTACAATGCTGAGAGGCTTTGTATTAGTGAGTTGTGCAGCCTTGTAACCTATACATATATCGGCTGCTGTTACACCTGGATTGATCAAGAATGGATTGAACCAGACCTCTATCTGCTCAGGACTGGTTGTAGCCATCAGTAGTGCATAGTTTGCATAGGGAATCGTAGTAGCACCACCCGTGAGACCAACAGACCTGCCAGATACTATAGTATCAAATATTGTCAGACCAAAGTTTATGGTTAAAATGGCTAAGAGAAATGGAAGACCTAGTGGAGTGAGTAGGTATGCAAGTATAGACGCTATAACTTGTGGTACTAGGAACAGTAGCAATGTAGTTTTACCGGATAGTAGTCCCAGCCTCCTAGCTCTGCTTCCGCTAAGTGAAAAGAAAGTCCTCACTGCAGTGACTGTCTGTCTCAGGTTAAATATGAATGGTAAGATAGCAGCGGCAAATATAAAACCAACTCCATAGCTCAACCAGAAGCGTAACATAGGTTTATACCAGGCCCCTTCTAGAGTTCCTGGGACGAGCATAGGCATACCTTTAATGTAGGGATAATTCACTCCGACCGAGAGAAGTAGTGGTGGAAGTACTAGATAGGTTGTCAGTGAGGATATAAGTGACCAGAGTATGACCTGTTCTGGAAGTATGAGACCTAGTGCTAATATCATTATATTAGCAGTAATACCGGTAGTAGATCCTGGTAATAGCCACTCTATAACATTAGTCAAGTCGTAATGTATTGGAGGAACTAATACAACAGATACTCCGAAAAGTATTAGTGTTACCGCTGGTATCAGAGTTCTAGGCATCTCGATTAGAGCAGAAAGGAGTGTAGATACAGCGAATATCTTATACTTTTCTGGTCTAAGTCCACTTAACGATTCCGCTATCTCTGCTGCTACAGCACCTGTAGGAAAGGGAAGACTTTCAACTTCGATGAAAAGTTCTCTGGCTATGAGGGATAGTGAAATAGCACTTATTAATGATATTATAGTAGCAGTGTAGCCTATTGTTAGAGGTAATGTCCAGTCAGGATGCCATATTATTCTCTCTACAAATGCCTCACTAGTTTCAGGAGGAACGACCCATAGTGGTATCTTGTCCGCTACACCGTACTGCTTTGCTATAGGAGATTTTCGAAAATATATGTTGAAGAGTAGGCCGGCACCGTAGGTGGCTGCCATTGAAGCTCCCCATCTTATAGTGACAAGTTCATGTACTGTTAGGGGACTTAAGAATAACAGTCCTAGTTCTCCAAAAATGAGCATAGTAGCGTATGCCGCAGCAATCCCTCCTATAGCTTGGCCTGTAGTTAGGTATACCCAGAGGAGTGAAGGCATCATGATAAAAGCTGAAAATAGTATTGCTACTACAGTCCTATATGTAAAGCCTTCTTTCAACTCCTCTCCCATACTATTACCCTAGTCAGATGGATATAAAAAAGGATATAAATAGTTTAAACTCCATAGAATGCCTTGTACGCAACATACACACCACTGATCACAGCGCCTAGCAGTCCCCCTGCAGCGGCACCGGCGAAGAATGGTCTAGCTACCTGTTCGTCTAGCTTAGTACCTCCTATTCTCAGTATTAGCCATTTGATCACTAGGTATACTAAAGCTTGATATCCCCAGTCTAGATTCGCTCCAATGCATTCTAATATGGCTAGACCAGCGGCTATGGAGTTAATCGGCATTACAATACGAGTTGCTAGTATCGGTAGTAGAGCGCCTATTCCTATGAGTGCACAGTATAGTGCTAGTGCAGCATCTTTAACTCCATAGAATGTGAACCCATACCTGTAGAACCTCAATAGATAGTGAGGTCTAATGCCTGGAGAGTAGAAGACCTCAGCGGTATCGGCAGCAAGTCTATGTGTTACTCCAAATCCAAAGCCTAGGTGTTGCTCATATATAGAACCAAAGATACCTCCTATCACTAGTCCTATCACTATAGCTACCACAATGGTACCAATATTCTTCACTCTTCCTAGGAAGGCGAATCTAGAGGACTCGAAGAAGGCTGAGGGTACAATATCACCGTAATCGGCATAGTGACATGTTCCCACTACGAAGCCAGCTAGTGCTGGACTGAGCTCGCCTGTATACAACGTTCCCGTATAGGTGGAAATATAGCCTACTGGTGCAAAGGCGTGAGCTACCCATGTGAATTGTAGGTTACATATACCTAGTCCTCTTATACCCCACATCTGGTATATGAATAGTAGGAATAGTGATGAGAGAAGTGCGGGACCCGCAGGAGCACCCAAGGATACCATAAAGGCTGTGAGTGCTATGACAGCTACTATAGCAAGAATCCACTGTAGTTGTGGAGAGATGAAACCAGGCTCTCTCTCCTTTTCCTTAAAGCTCTGTAGTATGTACCTCCATGCAGCTATGTAACCACCTAAGACTCCCCCTATCAATAGGGCTGATCCAAGTACATGTAGTTTGTAATCTCCCGTGTACCAGGCTGAAAAGTATAGATCTCCTACCGGCATAGTGGGATCGAATTCTATAAGCTTAGCTTGTACCATGTACGGTACTACCAAGAAGTTCACTAGTAGCGTCACTAAGGTCACAGTTAATAGTGCATCCATGGGCCAGAAGTAGCAGAAGAATGACCAGGGGAAGAATGCATGCATATCTAACCCTATAGATGCTCCTGGTAGTATATGCCATAGACTCCCCGGTTCACCTGCTCTATCTCCTATGGCTTCGGGTATTGTAGGTGCTCCTGGAAATGCCTCAGAGATTAGGTATCCAGGTCCGAAGATCGTCAGGACGATGCCTATAATTAGGCCTAGTAGTAACCAGTTCCTCCTAGAACCCAATATGGGGGCTCTCTCCTCCTTAGGTGGTGGTTCCATAGCGAGAGAGACTGCAGTGAATGCTGCTGTAGTAGCTGGATAGGGCAGTCTCTCAACTTCCACTATCTGCCTCCTGAAGGGTGCTAGAGCGAACATACCTAGAAGGCCGAAGAACATGGTAATTACTGTACCCAGTATAGTCACTCCTATTAACTGTCCAAATGGTGCAGGATGACCACCTTCCATCGCCATGTCGAAGAATTCCTTTGGTAATATCTTAAAGTAGCTGGGGATAAACTTCTTGTACTCCTCTGTTAACCAAGGATAACCTGTTGCATATTGCATGAGGCATGTAGCATAGGTTCTCCAACCAGTATAGGATGCAGCCGCTCCGTAGACCATAGCATATATCACTGCATACTCTGCATAGCTAGCTCTAAATCTCAGGAACATTTGTATGAGTGCTACTATAACAACAGTCATGACGCTTACTTCAGCAGTTGCTACAAAGCCTGTAAGAGGGCCTAGAATTACATCAGCAGCGACTAGTGCTAGACAGCCTAGGACTCCTACGACTATAGCCTTTAGCGTAAACGCCTTTACCGGAACTTCCCCCCCTTCCTCCATATATATTCACCTCTTGGAGGATAGGGATTAGCTTAGGATATATAAATCTTTTAGAAAGACTTATAAGTATAAACCTCTGGATATTATTACTACCAGTAATACTAGATCACATATGGAAAGATATTTAAGATATTTCATGAAAATGGAAATCGATGTTAAAATGAGAATCACTGTGATATTATTACTAGTGATCTCCATAGCACTCTCCTCACTCCATGTAACAAGTACACCATCTAACACTCCCTACCAGAGAATATTAGTACTACTTGTAAAGAATAGAGATGCATACATACTAAGTACATGGTTAGCAACAATTAGTCAAAACATTATCGTCATGCCAGTGATAGGTAATTATAATATACCACACTATGGAGAGGTTATTGATCTTAGAGAACATGATCATGGACAATTGACCAAGGAGTTACTGAAAATATCACGTGATCTATACCACAAGATAGGAGATACCGCTATAGTTGTTGAAAATATGAGTGACGCACTATTAACAGCAGCATATGCCTGCTATGCTAAAATTCCCATAATTCCAAGGAAGTTGATGGACGAGGAGACTATAATGCTACTAAAAAGAATGGGCATATCGCATGTAACATACACTGGTGAAGATAGTGAATTCATTAAGGAAATCGAAAATTATGGTTTTATTATTAATTTAAAGAGTGCATTAGAGATACTTAAGGATTATAACAGTAGAACTGATTCTAGTAGGCTCGTAGTAACCCCACTACCTGATAAGTTCTCGTATATATCTCCGCTGTACGCTGCGCTAAAGAAGTGGAAACTTATATTACTGGATAATAGAGGTATTCGAAAAGGTCTCACTCCACTGCTCATCTCGCCACCAGAGGCTTTAATATACATAGCCTCTCCTTCATACCTTTCAATCACCTCTTTCTCTATTAAAGAATTGTACAGGGCTCTCATAGAGTCTAGTGGTACTAGATACTTACTCACTAGAGTGGGGGTGATCTCTGCAGTCGATGAGCAGGCAGTTAGTGTATACATATTAAGGTTACTCCTAAAAATGCATACTGAGAAGGGTTCTAAAAAGGGGCTTCTAGTATTTATGGAGGATAGTTTACCCTTATCTCTTAAGATTAAGGAAATGATGAGCAAAATCTATGGATTTAAATGTACCGTTCTTTATTCTGAGGGGTCTCACGGAAACATTACTAGTGTGAATTTACTAAGCCAATTTGAGGAAGACTATTCAATAGTCTACCTAAATCTTCACGGAAATCCTATGGGTATGGCACTTAATCCCCAGGGACCATATGTAATCTCGGCATACTCTGTGCAGCAGGAGATAGCTCCATTAATCATAATAACTCTCTCCTGCGAAACTCTTAATTTCGAAATGCGGCTTCCCTCAGAGAGTCTCTTAGCTTTAAAGCTCATATCTATGGGTGCATTAGCCTATGTAGGAGCAGCGAAAATAGAATTGGTCTCAGGTGAAGTCAGTACAGGGTATCCTGAACTGATTATAAAAATGCTACTAGATGGATTTACTTTAGGAGAAGCCGTAAGGGTGGTGAATAATATAAGGATTGGAGAGATGAAACGAGTAGAGCCTTGGCATAGAGCATATACCATTTTGATAGGAGATCCTGATCTAAGGATCTCTAAGAGATCTAGAGATGAATGCATAGTCAAGGTTAAAGGAAAAAGTGTAATAGTAGAAGTATTAAAGGAAACTCCTATACTCTTCGTTAAATTCCCCTCTCCAATAGCTCCAGAAAGATTATCAAGTATAAAATGTGAACGTCCAAACGTATTCATAAGAACATTTATAGTAAAAGAGAAAGGAAAGTATTACATGTATATGTACATAACGAGACTCTATACGAGTATGATAGGTGATTTTAAAAAGGGGGCTATCATAAGAATAGATTTAATAGAGGCTCCAGTATTAGAACACTACATTATAGTAATGCTCATAATCTCCTGTTTACTATTGTTAATTATATTTGTCCTTAGAAGACTGGAGTATAGGAAACATTTATCCTTTAAGGATTAAATAAGCTTTTCTTCAACGAAAAGTTTTTATATAGGAGCCTCTTGAAAAGGTATAAGGTGATGGTCTTGGATACATCAAAGAGAGTAATCGAATCTGAGCTCACAGACGAGCAGATAGTTAAGTGCCCGAAGTGTGGAAGTGATAAACTCATCTACGACCCTGTAAGAGGAGAACTCATTTGTGCAGCTTGTGGTTATATTATTAGTGAAAGGGCTATAGACCAGGGACCTGACTGGAGAGCCTTTACCCCGGAGGAAAGAGAGAAGAGGAGTAGAGTAGGTGCACCGGTAAGTCCAGTAATACCGGAGGCTATCTCTACAGATATTGATTGGAGGAGTAAAGATGCCGCTGGAAGAGAATTGGGTCTTGATAGGAGAATCGAAATGCAGAGGCTTAGGAAATGGCATTTGAGGACTAGAGCTCAATCATCCATAGAAAGGAATCTATCCCAAGCCTCCATGGAACTTGAGCGTATTGGCTCACAACTAGGCTTACCCAAGAACGTATTAGAGAGGGCGCTAGAAGTGTATAGAAGAGCCCTGGAGACGGGGCTCGTAAGGGGTAGGTCTATAGAATCAGTAGTAGCTGCGGCTATCTATGCGGCATGTAGAGAGATGAAGAGACCTAGGACTATTGATGAGATAGCTAGGTACACTAGGGCGGGTAGAAAAGATGTAGCTAGATGTTATAGGCTTCTACTCAGAAAATCTGTAGTTACAGTCCCTCTCTCTGATCCTTCAGACTTTATACCTAGAGTAGGTAGTACACTGAAACTAAGTGCTACAACTATAAGGAAAGCCATTGATATAATACAGAGGGCTAGAAAACAGAGTATAACAGCAGGAAAGGATCCTGCAGGACTAGCCGCTGCGGCTATATACATAGCATCTCTACTCTCTGGTGAGGTCAGAACTCAAAAAGAGATAGCTCAAGCTGCACAGGTTACCGAGGTAACTGTGAGGAATAGATATAAGGAGCTCGCCAGAAAGCTCAAGATAAAACTGCCACTCAGACAATAGTCTGGTTATTAAGAGTAATAACAATCTTAGGTGACCAACATTACTTGAAATATATTGATACTTTAAGGATATACAGCATACGTCCTCTCTACGGTCATTTAACGCTTTTTAGGGAATTGCTTAACCAGTCTTCTATAAGTATCTTTTATAGCTTCTGGAATGACCTTTGTATTTGCTATAATAGGCATAAAATTCGTATCACCTTTCCAACGAGGAACCACATGTATATGGACGTGGTCTTCAAGACCAGCTCCTGAGATGCCTCCTATATTGATTCCAATATTAAAGCCGTCGGGATTATATGCCTTCCTTAAAGCTACCAGAGAGAGTCTCAATAGGTTAATGAGATCGATGCACTCCTCCTCACTAAGTGATAATACATCTCCTACGTGTCTGTATGGTGCTATTAGTAAATGCCCCGTATTATAAGGGAAGAGGTTTAGCATTACTAAAGCCTTGTCAGACCTGCAGAGAACAAAGTTTTTTTCATCATCTTTAGATCTCGCAGCCTCACAGAAAAAACAAGCTCTTTTTGGCTTCATAGCTACGTACTCCACATACTTCATTCTCCAGGGAGCAAATAGTATTTTACGATCTCCTCTCATATTCACAATCCACTAGATAAGTCCTCTATCTCTTAAAAAGTTACTCTATCTAATTAAATAGAGGACGACTTATATGTCTAGATCTACACATTTTATCAGAGTAGTAATAGATTAAGCTCTTGTAGCTAGTATACATGAGAAATCCCTTAATCATGCTAAACTCTGTATCTCTTCATGAAGGTTTAGCTCAGGGTGGATAGTTGAATCTGCATTCTCATGGTTGAAAAAGGTCTTGAAGAGTACATGATAACCAAAAAGCTCAATAACCCGATCTAAGAGATAATCGTAGAGGTCTTCCTATACATCGTATTTATCAAATGATAAGAGTAGTCTAAGAAAAGGATAGGTAAGCAGAATTAAAGATGGATAGAGGATTATATCGGAAACAATAAAACACCAGTGCAGAAGTTTAAAGGGGTGGAAGAATGAAGGATGACTTGGAAAAGTGGCTAGAAGGGATGGGTGAACGATTTATGCGCAAAGTAGGTATCAGACGAGGGCAGGTTGTTCTAGATTTTGGGTGTGGTTCAGGGAATTATACAATTCCAGTTGCTAGGATAGTGGGAAATGAGGGAATGGTATACGCATTAGATAAGGATGCAAGGTCTCTGGATAAGCTGATGAAGAGAGCTGAGTCAGAGGGACTAAAGAATATAAGGAGGATAGATACCTCTGGAGAAGTAGAAATCAAACTGAGCGACAATTCTGTTGATGTCGTCCTACTTTACGATATTTTCTGGTACTTTCCACCCTGGGATCCAAAACTAACAAAACTACTATCTGAAGTTTATAGAGTTTCAAAACCTACCGCATTAATCTCGGTTCTCCCAAAACACGTCGACCCAGCTATGCTTAAAGAAAAAGTGGAAGAAAATGGCTTTAAATTAAAAAATAAACTTTGCGGAATAATAATTCATGGTGGCAGACTTGAAGAGGGATGCGTGCTAAATTTTATGAAAAAGCGTTCTTCTCAGTATACCTAAATACTAACTACTCAGCATTTTTCATAGAATGATTAAGTATAGAAGACGATTAAATTCGAAAGCATACAATATACACTCTGTCTTCACTATACATACTAATTCATAATTGGGTCTGATTCGCATGCTAACTTTAAAGTTATCAAAGCTCATTTTTGAACTTCAACATAAACTAAGCCTTCTAATAGGTTCTTTTTAATCTAGAACATGGATATAAGCCAGTATAAATCCTTTTTGGATAAATTCTTAGTGGACCGGCCGGGATTTGAACCCGGGACCTCCCGCTCGCAAGGCGGGTATTCTTCCAGGCTGAACTACCGGCCCTCCGATATTATAGTCGCTACAGCTCAACGTACTTCTCTTTAGTCTAAAATTGCTTCTATGAGCGCTCCTTATAACCTTTTCGAACGAGTGATAGATAGGATGGTCGGCTTTAAACTTTAGTTATCCTTACTAGTATCGAAAAGCCTATTTCCTATCCTTAGTTTTATAAGCACACCTTCCTCCTATAAGGGGGAGTTCGATGATAGAGGTCAAATGGGTAGGTCGAGGAGGCTATGGAGTAGTCACAGTATCCGATATATTAGCGAAAGCTGCTGTAGTAGAGGGGAAACATAGTCAACACATACCGATGTTCGGTCCTGAAAGGGCTGGTGCTCCAGTTTACGCCTTTACAAGAATCTCAGAAGAGCCCATAGAACTACACTCGGGAGTATATAGTCCAGATATCGTTATCATAATAGATCCTAAAATGAGTACTGAAGATACAGTAATCAGGAATACAGGTCTGAAGAGAGATGGTACACTACTACTTAACACTAAATCTATTCCTAGTGATATCGTAGAGATAGCTCAAGAGAATAACTATACTCTGTATCATGTCGATGCCTATACTATAGCCATGGATATTTTCAAGAGACCATTCTACAACACGCCTATGCTAGGAGCACTAGTGAAAGCTACAGGTATAGTAAAACTGGAATCTATCCTCAAAGTAATAGAGACAAGGTTTAAGGGTAAGGTAGTTGAAATGAATATCGAGGCTATTAAAAGAGCCTATGAAGAGGTGAGGAAACATGAGTGAGAAGAAGTTCAAAAGTAAGATGCCAGAAGAAGTATACACTGGAAGAGCAGGATGGAAAGACATACCAATAGCCGCTATGATAGTAGAGCCTGGATCCTCAATGAGGTATAAAACTGGTGCCTGGAGAGCTCTTAAGCCAGTATACTATATTGATAAGTGTAAAAGATGTCTTCTATGCTGGATATACTGTCCAGAGCCCTCCATAATAAGGAAAGAAGACGATACCATAGAGATTAACTACGATTACTGTAAAGGGTGCGGAATATGTGCAGAGGTCTGTCCCGTAGGAGCTATCAAAATGGTTAGAGAGGTGTGATCATGTCGAGAATACTAATTATAGAGAAAATAGGAAGTATGACGGGAGATGAGGCAGTAGCTTACGCTGCAAAACAAGCTAATGTAGACGTCATATGTGCTTACCCGATCACCCCTCAAACAATCATAGTAGAAAGATTAAGTGAATATATTAATAATGGAGAATTAGATTCTGCTTTTATTCCAGTAGAAAGTGAACATTCTGCACTATCAGTTAGTATAGGTGCTTCATTAGCTGGGGCTAGAGTGTTTACGGCTACTGCTAGTCAGGGATTAGCATTAATGCATGAAATAGTCTTCATAGCTGCAGCGCTGAGATGCCCTATAGTGATGGCCATAGCAAACAGAGCTCTATCAGCACCCATTAATATTCATGCCGATCACTCAGATGTAATGTGCGAAAGAGATTCTGGGTGGATAATATTCTTCGCTGAGAACGTACAGGAAGCATATGATCTCACTCTTCAGGCGTTTAAAGTGGGAGAGGATCACAGCGTACTATTACCCGTGATGGTGAACTTAGATGGCTTCGTCCTATCCCACTGTGCTGAGAGAGTAGAACTACTCTCAGATGCTGAGGTAGCCGAGTTCTTACCACCTAGAGAGCCTATATATTCTATAGATTTCGAACATCCCATTACCTATGGACCTCTAGCGCTTCAGAACTACTACTTTGAATTTAAGCGTCAGCAGGAGGATGCTATTGCTAACTCCGTCCCTAAAATTGAGGAGGTGGCTAAAGAGTACGAAAAGATGACTGGTAGGTATTATCCGATGTTGAAGTGTTACGGTGTGGAGGATGCTAGAGCTATTGTAATAGGACTGGGATCTACTGTGGGTACTCTTAGGGCTATAGCTAAGAGACTGAGGAAGACTGGTGAGAAAGTTGGAGTGATAGGGATTAGAACGTTTAGACCATTTCCCTCAGAAGAGTTAATCAAGGCTCTCGAAGGTACCGAAGTAGTAGTGGTGATGGATAGGGCTGCGAGCCTGGGTAGTACTGGTGGCCCCCTGTACCTGGATGTAGCTGGTGCTTTATATGGAACAGGTACACAACCCCTTATGCTTAATGTGATATATGGTCTAGGTGGAAGAGACTTTACACCTACTGATGCAGAGCATGTATTTAGGCTTGCACTAAAAACTGCGGAGAAGGGGAGAGTGGAGAAGAGAACTCTATGGATAGGTGTGAGGGGGTGATGGAAGTGTTCGTTAAGACTATAAAGGATCTTCCAAGAGAGGATCTGTACATAGCTCCTGGTCATAGATTGTGTGCTGGATGTGGTCCCGCTATAGCGATAAAATTAATTGCTAAAGCATTTAGAGGACCTACTGTAGTGGTGATGAATACTGGGTGTGTTGAAGTCTCGACAACAATATATCCTTACACTAGTTGGAAGATACCGTGGGTTCACGTAGCTTTTGAGAACGCTGCTGCTGTTGCCTCAGGTATCGTTGAGGCATTCAAAACTATTAAGAGGAAATATGGTAAGGGCGTAGTACCTGATGTAGTAGCATTAGCTGGAGATGGGGGTACTTTCGATATAGGTCTTCAAGCACTCTCAGGTGCACTGGAGAGAGGACATGATTTTGTATACATATGCTACGATAATGAGGCTTACATGAATACTGGTATCCAGAGATCTGGAGCTACTCCTAGAGGAGCCTCCACTACTACTAGTCCAGCTGGTAAGGTCATCCCTGGTAAGCTTGAGAGGAAAAAAGATCTTATAGGCATAGCTGTTGCCCATAATATACCCTATGCAGCTACTGCTACAATATCTCATCCAGTGGACCTGGTAAATAAGGTTAGGAAGGCTCTAGAAGTAGAGGGACCTGCTGTACTCCACATCCTATGCCCATGTCCTCTTGGATGGAGATTCGATTCATCCCTCACGATTAAAGTAGCTAGACTTGCTGTAGAGACAGGTTACTTCCCTATATATGAAGTAGAACACGGTAGGTATAGGATAAACATACCCATAGTTAAGCCTAAGCCATTAGAGGAATTCATTAAGATACAGGGAAGACTTGCACACTTACTGAGACCGGAGAATAGAGAGATCCTGGAGAGACTCAAGAGGGACCTCGAAGAACAATGGAAGACATTAAGAGCATTAGCTAAGCTTGAGATCGAATAACAACTGTGTTTTTTATCTCTTTATAATCCAGCTAAAGATTATCTTTATATACTAAGAAGTCCCTCAGGTATTACTTTTATAGTACACTCTCTCCTCTTTAGTTTAATAATTCTCTACCTACTCTTAATATTGCTATATGATTGTAGTCTCTGGAGAAGTACTACCAGAAGCATGGGAGAGAAGTATTGCTTTGCTTTGGCGTAATGGATTTAGGGTCTATACTGAGTATGGAGAATATTCCATAGACTCTCCTATAGCCATCAAAGTACTGAAGCCCTGTGAAGAACCCAGAATACATTTAAAGGGTATAGTTGTAGGTAGACTTTCGCAACTATTCGATTATGTGGATGAAGTGCTCTACGGTATTAATGATTGGAGAGTTGGAAAGGATTGGCACTATACTTATCATGAAAGACTGTTTAATTATACGGTTAATGGGAATACTGTAAACCAGATAGAGTATGTCATAAAAAAGCTCAAAAAAGTACCTTATTCTAGACGTGCTCAGGCCATAACGTGGAAACCCTGGAAGGATATAAATGTAGACTCACCCCCTTGTCTCCAAAGAGCCTGGTTTAGGGTAATGGAAGATAAACTAGTACTACATGTACATTTAAGGTCACTTGACTATAGAGAACCAGTACTGATATTTCATGATGGAGAAGTTGAATTAATACCTATTGGTGAAGTATACGAAGAGGGCCTTTGGAAGAATTCCTCGGTTCCATCTGTTGGAGAAGATTTAAAGATTGAGTGGATGCCCGTTACAAATTGTATTAGACATGAGCTGGGAAAGAGTGAGAAAATATATGAGGTTAGGCTTCTCTCTGGACGCTGGATTAGATTAACCAGGGATCATGCCCTCTTCACATATAGGGGAGGTAGAATAGTAGCAGTACCCACAATAGCATTGAAAAAAGGAGATCTCGTATTAATTTCTAAGAGGATACCACGACCTACAGGACTGGTAAACGTACCCTCCCTTATCTTAAGGAGTAAAGCTACATATGGGAGTAATCGATCATATTTTAGAATAATAAATGTTGATAGAGATGAAATTAAGAAGTTAAAGAGGATGCACTCTATTGTTCCTAGGGGTAAAGCTTCTTCAATGATAAGAAAACATGGAACAGGAGCACTAGTAAAATCATCTCTAGATAGTGACGTTACATTTGATGTGGTTAAGGAAATACGTGAGGTAGAGCCGACGTGTAATTATGCCTATGACTTGTCAGTACCACCTCATGAGAACTTTATTGGTGGTCATGCTGGCATAGTTGTACATAATAGTAATGATGCCTTAAAGGCTGCCTTCATGAACATGATTGCCTTCACAGAACTCCAGAGAAGTGTAGCTAAAAAACTGGGTATCAAAGTGGGCTACTATTTACATGTAGCTGATAGTTATCATGTCTACGAGAGGGATTGGAAGTGGGCTGAGAAGTTCGTCGAGCAGATAGAGAGTGGAAGATCTAAAAGGTACTGGTTGACTACTGAGGACTTTGCGAAATTGGCAAAAGTAAAGAATAGATGACTCTTTAATAACCCATAAACTATCTCTAAAATACCTCTCCATAAGAGAGTTTTAGAGCGAAAATTATAGTAATATGTACGTACTTATTGTCGAGTAAAGAGTAAGTAGAGATATTGAATACAAAATGGTATACTCTTATCCCACAGAATACCTATAGGACTCTTGGAATTAAGAGCCCCTAAGCTCGTTCATTTTTAGTTGAGCTTAAGTTGACTACTATTCGACAATACCCTATGCTCTCACCCACATTATTTTATATAGTATTGTCCTATTTGGAACTGGTGAAAAAGTGTCCCTATCCCTTCGAAGATATTGTCTGATACCTGCCATGCTCACTCCCATGAATGCAAAATTTGAGGTAGACTATGAGCAATTAGAAGAGTATGTGAAGTGGCTCCTTAGCTTTAAAATAGGAGGTATTGCGGTAAATGTGGATACTGGAGAGGCCCCTCTCCTCAGCACCTCTGAAAAGCTCAGAATACTGGAGGTCGTTAAAGAGTATGCCAAGGGAAGGATTCCCATAATAGCTGGGCTTCAAGCTAGAAATACACATGATGCTATAAGAGTGGCTAGAGACTTTAAACAAGTTGGTGCTGATGCACTACTAGTATTTCCACATCCCGCCTTTATAGGTAGGCCTAATGTTGATGTTATTTACTATTATCACAGAGAAATAGAGAGAAATGTGGGAATAGCACTAATAATATTCCAATTACAACCAGCTCTAGGAGGAGTAGAGTTTGATGCTGAAACCCTACTTAAGTTAGTGGGGTTAAAGAGTGTAATTGCTATAAAGGAGGCCTCCTTTGATGCTAAGAAGTTTGTAGATACAGTCAGGATCCTAAGAAGAGCCCCAAGAAAAATAACTATCCTGACTGGTAATGATAACTTCATCTATGAGTCCCTAATACTAGGAGCTGAAGGTGGTCTTCTAGGTTTCGGAACCATAGCTATCGATAGACAAGTAGAAATGTTTGAGTATGTAGCTAGAGGAGACTATGAGAGAGCAAAAGAGATATGGGAGGAGTTATTACCACTAGTAGATGTGATCTTTGCTAGACCCGTACGTAACTATAGAGCTAGGTTAAAAGTTGCACTAATGATGATGGGCATACTGAAAACTGCCTATGTGAGACCACCTCTTTTAGACATTAGTAAAGAGGAAAAGGAGAGATTAAGAAAAACCCTAATAGAAGTAGGTCTCCTATAGGTGTTCCTATGTCCTTAGCAACAAATGTCGCAGGACTTGAACTTAAAAATCCTATAATTGTGGCTGCTGGAACGAGAACTTTAAGCTCTAGGCACTTGATTAAGTGCTACATGCATGGAGCAGCTGGAGCTGTTACAAAGACCATTACTTTTGATGTAGTACATAGGGTTCAGCCAAAGCCTAGAATGTACATCCTTATGAAGGACAGTATGCTTAGAGGAGACTGGTACTCCTTTTACTCAATAGAGCTGATGTCGGAGATAGCACCTGAGAAGTGGATTAATGAGATAAAGAGGGTTAAGAGAGAGGCTGAGGAGTTCTTAGTCATAGCTAGTATAGCTGGGAGGACTGTAGAGGAGTGGGAGGAATTAGTGGATATTGTAAATCAATCTAATGCTGATGGTATAGAGCTAAACCTCTCGTGTCCGCACATAGAGAGAGGAAAGTTAATGGGTAGAGCTGTAGTTGAGAAGCCAAAGGTAGTGGAAGAGATCATAAAAGTAGTAAAGTCCAGGACCGACCTTCCAGTGATAGGCAAACTGACACCACATGGAGCTAGCCCCCTAACCCTCGCTGAGATCATGAATAGGGCAGGTGTAGACGCAGTAGTCTCCACGGCTAGGTTCAGAGGTCTGATCATAGATGTTGATGAGATGAAACCCATACTCTGGAAGTGGTATGGCGGTTATGGTGGGCCATGGCAGGTACCCATAAGTGTTGCATGGACTGCACAAATAGCAAAGATTCTTCCTGATATGGATGTAATAGGTTCTGGAGGTATACATAGTGGTCGTGATGTCCTTCAGTTCATCTTAGCTGGAGCTTCGGCAGTACAGATATGTACTGTAGTGATAGTGGAGGGGTATAAGAGTATAGATAGGATCCTAGCAGAGCTAAGATCATGGACTAATTCTAAGGGAGTAGATCTATCTATGTTAAGGGGTAGGGCATTAGAACACATGCTATCACTCGAGAGTTTGGAAAGGAGAAGAGTATTCTCAGTAATAGTAGATGATGAAAAATGTAGTAGATGTGGTATCTGTATCGAAACTTGTCCCTACAATGCAATATACCTAGATGAACAGGGTAGAGTGAGAGTAGATGAGTCTTCATGCGATAATTGTGCTCTTTGTATCAATATCTGTCCCAGAAACGCTATGAGCATGAGGCGAGTACGTTAGTCCTCTTAACACCCTTATAATTCTAGATTCACCGATACTCGTCCAATGAAGGAATAAGTGGAACATAAGTATTTTCAGTAATCTCTCTTTAGTGAATACTTAGATTAGTATTTAATGTTAAACACTTAATAAGGCAGTTAACTTAATTCATTGGCTAGTAATCGATGGGATATAGAGTTTTAGTCTAGGAATTCTATCAAAATGGCGTTTATCTAGGGTTATTAATTCGGCATTTAGCATCAGAGTTATAGATGCTATGAGTACATCGGAAAAGGGTATGACCATTCCCTCTTTACGCAATCTGACATCTATTTCAAGAGCCTTTAGTACTAGCTTCTGTGTATCCCATATAACTCTCCCGAGTTTTTCGACTGCTTTCTTTCTCTCCTCAATATCCATGTCTAGATATTTATGTCCATAGAGGTATTCATATAGACATATCCATGGTATGTAAATCACTTTATACTTTAAGACTAGGTTCTTTAAT
>CAZFTG010000001.1:0-11598 GCA_964522205.1 uncultured Thermoproteales archaeon | reverse complement strand
TAGACATATCCATGGTATGTAAATCACTTTATACTTTAAGACTAGGTTCTTTAATTACTCATGCTGTTAGATCTATGTCAATGAGGCGGTCATGAATAGAAGTTCTAGCTTTCCAAAATCTCCTATAAACTATAATGAGTTTAATTGATATTATCTATGGCACTCTAGTCATTGATAATATTATAGAAGAGAAAATGAAAATTAGAAATAGTGTAGGAAGGTAACTACTCTAAGTCAGGAATACGAGAGTGAAGGAGATTAATTAAGGATACTTACCATAAGTTAAAGTTTAAAACAACTATACGCTTCTTGGTTCAAGTATATGTTTAAGCAAGGCCTAATTCTGGATGCAGAAGGAGCTTCTGGAAAGTATACCATCGGACTAGTGAGAATAGGATTACTATTAAAGCTTTCGAAGATAACGAAAAGAAGATAAAGAAAGTTAGAGTAGGAGATAAAGAGCAGCTCTTACAAGTTGATAAAATACACGTGTAAAAATCAGGCCTCTATCTTTGTATTACTAATACTAATAGCTGGCACTATGAAGTTATATATTTTAGTAGAGGCCCTTGATATCGAGATAATCCTGTTCAACATCCCATAGACATTATCTGAGAGCATTCCCCAGCGTACTGCTTCTCCTATCTCTCCTCTTTCTATCCTAAATGCTTGTCTAAGCTCTACAGAGAACTGCCCCGTTAATGGATTTACCATTGCTGGGGGTATTCGGGGAATATAGAGACCTTTATCTATCTCTCCTATAAGTTCTTCTATGGACTTATTACCATGAGCTATTATTAAATTAGTGGGTGAGATTGAGGGAAATGGTCTGTTAGTTCCAGCATTACCTGTACTCTCTACTCCTACCTTTACAGCAGTATAGTGGTCTAATAAGAATGTTTTAAGAATACCTCTATCGACTACGGTTTTTCTCCTCATTGGATGCCCTTCTCCGTCACAGGGAAAAGTAGCATAGCCCTTAGGAAGAGTGCCATCATCAATTATTGTTAGGTTTTCTGAGAATATCTGTGAGTTTAACCTACCAGTGAATGGAGATCTATGTTTTCTAGCGTGATCTCCATTTAACGCGTACGGTAATGTATATCTCAATAGTTCATAGAGAACATCTGGTCCTAGGACCACATCTAGTAATCCTCCCTTTACCTTCTTCACCTTAGTAGTTCTTCTAGTCAAATCCAACATCCATTCAATATCACTTTCAAGCTTTGCATCCTCTAGGAATGTATATCCCCTCATTAGGAAGCCTTCAGATGCATTAGTATCCTCAGAGACCATTAGTGTAAAGTTATAAGCAATATTTGTCCTTCGTCCACAGACATCCACTCCTTCACTATTCAGAAGACAGAGTGTTGAAGTACTTAATTCGAGCTCTCCCTGGGTTATTATTCCATTCTTAGACTCTACAACCTTAATTACGTCAGTTCCTCTGTCTATTAGCTCTTCATCACTTAGTTCTAGTATATTCTTATCAAAATATACTCCTACCTTAGATAGTTTCATCGGACTTATCAGTGTCTCGAAGTCAGGATCGGGTTCGCTATTCCTCATGAGCTCTAGGGCTCTGCTGATAGTTTCATGGACATTAGGTTTACTTAATCCACTCCGAGATACTACTCCTATCTTCTTATCTCTGATAACCATTACTCTAATTCGACTATTTTTAGAGAATTCTACATAGTTTACCTTATTATCTTCGAGCAATAGTCTCCTTCGTATAGTAGTAAGCGTCAATACTTCAGCTTGATCGCATTCTTTAATACTTTCCTTTAAAGCTAGTTCAGCATAATCTTTAACATCCAACATTATCTCACCTAGCCAGTCCTACTAACATCTTTTTCACTCTGACCGGAGGCCCTCCTGTAGTTACAGGAACAGTATCTCCAGCATACCCCTTACCACATGTACCTGGTTCTAATAGTAATTCCTTACCTACTGCATCTATATTGTTTAATATTTCAAGTGCCCTTCCTGAGATGGATACCGCCTTTAGTAGTTTTGTAAACTCTCCTTTTTCTATTAGTCTAGCTCTGAGAGCATTAACCTGGAATCCACCTCCTATAGGATCCTCCATTCCTCCACTAACTCCTTCGACATAAATTCCGTGCTTCACATCCTCCACCATTTCCTCAAATGACCAATCTCCTTGAGCTATGAAAGTATTGGACATCCTGACATATATTCTACGATCATAGCCCTGTGCTCTTCCATTACCAGTCGAGTTTACATTCATCTCTGCTGCTGTCTCTCTACTGTGCATGTATCCCTTCAGTATACCCTTATCTAGTAATACCTTTCTCTGAGCTGGTACTCCCTCATCATCATAGAAGTAAGACCCATGAGCATGTGGAATAGTAGCATCATCTATAATGCTCACTTCCTCTGAGCCTATTTTCTTGCCCACAAGACCATATAGGAAGGATTTTGCTCTCAGTACATTATCGGCCTCAGCAGCATGTCCAAATACTTCATGAGCAAAAGTACCGGAGACTCTACTATCCATTATAACAGTCATCTCTCCACCTTTAAGGGCCTCTGCTCTTAACATTTCAATAGCCTTTTCAGCGGTCTTGGTAGCTATCCTAGTTATATCCGCCTCTCTTACTTTTTCATACCCATAGTGACCTCCTACTACATCAAAGTAGGCTTGTAAATTCACTCCCTCTCTCGCTATCGCTCGAAATATAAGGAAGATACTAGGAATTTTCTGGATAATGTTAGCTCCTTCACTATTGAGATATACCTTTTCATTAATTGCTTCTACATAGTTTACATAGGAACCTATTATCCTAGGATCAACTTTCCTCATGTCAATGTCGATGGAGAGGATTAGCTTTTTCTTTTCCTCAAGTGATATGTCTTCAAAAGGAATCCTGGCCTTATACTCAAGGAAATCTCTATAGGCTTTCTCTTCAGATAGTTTAACCTCAGCTGGTGCTCTTTTAGTAAGAGCACTGACCATGGATAGGGCTCTCTTAAACGCATTCTCAATGAGGAGTCTATCTAGGACATCCGTCGCTCCTATCCCCCAACATCCATTCTTCAGAATTCTTATGCCCAGCCCCTCTACAGCTATACTTTGTACTCTCTTTAGTTTTCCATTCTCAGTACCTAGAATCATTCCACTGGTCTTATTTATTCTCACATCTATGAAGTCCACCTCACTCGAATACTTATCAATAAGATTTTCTATGAACTCTAATTCCAAGCAATCACCCTAAGACTTCTAGTCAACTAATTTAAAAACTTCTCTAAGATTAAGCTATAATAGGAAAGTCCTCGGGCACTAGACATAGTGCTTTTGGTGATGCTGGACAGGCGTAGACGCATCTACCACAACCTATACATTTTTCTCTATCGAATTTAGGCCTCCTATCTTCTCCTACTTCCACAGCCCCCATAGGACATACCTCAACGCATACCAAGCATCCTCCCTGCTTTACCTGAATACACTTAGTCGAATCCCACTTAACATACCCCAACTTCACTACTCCCTTTACAGGCTTTAGTACACCATAGGTACAAGCTTCTATGCAGGGTTGTCTTTCCTCACATATTCCCAGCACTATTTCACAGTAGGCCCTGCTGGTGTCTAACTTAGGAGTCCCGTACATCAATATACCATCATGCACTGTGCATGGGACCAGGACACCACTCCCCATATTTTTACATGCTACTATACAAGCTCCACATCTAGCGCACTTTCTCAGAAAATCTTTTTCATTAATAGCTCCTGGGGGTCTTACGACGGCTCTTTTAGGTAGTAATTTCAAAAACGCTGGATACAGTACTGACTTAGTAAGGATTATGGAGAGACGCTTTAGTAGGTTCATAGTCTTCGGTATATGACTTCTATACTATTGGGATCGGCTGTACCTACACCTACTTCTCCTGCTAATTTTATGTGCTTAATATTCATAGCCTTATCCATAGGATCAGTAGTTCCTTCTAGTTCGAAGAGGAGTTTAGATGCTATAAGATCGGCTGCTACAGGATCTCCTGATGCTATGATAGTATCCGCTTTTACTAGATCCCCTCCCTGAGGACCTCTTCTGGTCATAACTTCAGTTGCATCCACTACTACTAGGTCCGGCTTGAATACAGTGTTCAGATCGGCAATACACTGATGTAGTCCTCTTAGGTGGAAAATAGCTTTATCCATGTCAGGAAGTATACCCATCATATTCTTAAGGGATATTGTAACTACAGCTTCGACATGGCGCTTTAATCTAGGTATTGAGATTATCACATCGCTCTCATAGACTATTGGATAGGTTGTTATAGTCTTTAGTTTTTTAGCCCTATTTCCAGTTAGGACTTTTACCTTCTTCTCCACTCTCTTGAGATCGATAAGTTTTACATCGAACTTTTTAGCCACTTGTTCTATTCCACTTACCCTGAAGTTATAAGTGGTATTGCTTCCTCTAACAGCACTCTCAGCAATTGTTATATCCTTAACTCCTATATCCTTTAGTATACTGATTACAGCGCCCACTACCTCTGGAGATGTATCAGCACTGCTGTCACTGAACCCCACATTGGGTTTTATCAAGACTTTATAATCAGGCTCTATAGTCTTCTCTATTCCTCCTAACTCGTCTATGGATGCTTTGACAGCCTTCAAAGGCTCTTTAGATCTAATTACTGAGACCAGTGATAGTTCTCCATGAGTATAGGGATTTCTCCTAACCTCTCTCTTTAATACCTCCTTACTCCCCCATATTCTACTCAGGAACATTGTGTTATACATGAAACTGGAACTGATATTCGTTTCTACTAGATAAATAATTAGGAGAAATATGGAGGCCTGAGACCCTTATAATAGTAATGTAATTGGTGCCTTCAACTTAACATTTTTAGGGCTAATGCCTAAGTTTTTCTAGCTCACAGATATCGAGCATAGGGCCTCTGATGCGTCGAACCGCTGAGGTTATTCACATCGGGCGACGGCGCTTTAACCGTAGATCGTGCTACTCTTTCTACACGGTCGACGCGGTCCTCCACTCCCATAGTAGGGTCTAGGAGAACATTTAGTTCATGTAGATTATCTATCCTGGGGAAGTAGTTTTGAAGGAAGAACCAGTAGGTTAGTCTTCAGGGAAATGGCATGCCACAAAATGGTTGCCTTTTGTTCTTACTAGCTTAGGCTCTTCTACGCGGCAGATATCCCTGGCTTTCCAGCAACGCGGATAGAATCTGCAACCCTTCGGCGGATTTATGGGGCTCGGCACGTCGCCGCTTAGTAGTATTTTCTTCCTCTTAACATTTGGATCAGGAACAGGGATAGCTGAAATCAAAGCCTTGGTATAGGGGTGTGCTGGCTCGTCGAACAGTTCCTTAGTCGGCGCGAGCTCCACTATTTTCCCCAAGTACATCACTCCTACCCTATTGCTTATACACTCAATCACACTTAGATCGTGGCTAATGAACAGGTAAGTTAAGCCGTACTCTTTCTGGAGGCTTATGAAGAGATCCAGTAACTGAGACCGTACCGATACATCTACGGCTGAAGTGGGCTCATCTAAAACTATGAAATCAGGGTTAGTTATCAAGGCTCTAGCTATCGCTATTCTCTGTCTCTGTCCTCCGCTGAATTCATGAGGATACCTATATAGGTGTTTCTCGGAAAGCCCGACTCTTTGAAGCATCTCCACAACCTTCTCTATAACCTCTCCACCCCTGGTTAGCTTGTGCACCTTCAGAGGTTCGCCGACTATATCCTTGACGAGCATCCTCGGGTTAAGAGATGTTGTAGGGTCTTGGTATACTATCTGCATCTTCCTCCTCAACTTCCTAAGCTTCTTGCCCTTATACGTGGCGAGATCATACTCTTTCCTCAATCTCTCCAGTTCTCTAAGAGCTGTAGGTGAGCCATCAAGCTCAAGCTCTCTCATCTTCTCCCTAATATCGGGTGGCACGTCAAAGTATATGTGTCCGTCAGTAGGCTTTAGCAGGCGTATCACAGTCTTCCCAAACGTTGTCTTACCACAACCAGATTCTCCGACTAAGCCAAAGCATTCTCCTTTAAATATCGTCAAGTTGATTCCATCCACAGCCTTTACGTCGGCTACCTTTTTCTTGAATAAACCTCCGAATATCGGGTAGTACTTTCTGAGATTCTCTACCTCTAATAGTGCCCTCAACTAGGCTCACCTCTGTATAGGTGGCACGCTACGAAATGATTCTTCTCTACTTCTACCATCTTGGGCTCTACCTTCGAGCATATTTCCATAGCTCTGGGACAGCGCGGGTGGAACCTACAACCCGGCGGGGGATTTATCAAGTTCGGAACCTCGCCTTTAATCGACTTAAACTTCTTCCCCGGTCTAGGAATACACTCAAGCAAGGCTTTAGTATAGGGATGGAGCGGTTTCTCAAATATCCTGTTGACGTCGGCTATTTCGCAAATAACTCCCGCATACATAACGGCTACTCGGTCACACATCTCAGCTATTACGCCGAGATCATGAGTTATGTATAGGATCGTGGTGTCAAACTTCTCTTTAAGTTCTCTAATGAGGTTGAGAATCTGCGCTTGAACAGTTACGTCTAGGTTTGTCGTCGGCTCGTCGGCGATTAATAATACTGGGTTACAAGCGAGGGCCATGGCTATTACGGCGCGTTGCTTCATCCCACCACTTAGCTCGTGGGGGTACATATCGGCTATCCTCGCAGGATCCGCTATTCTCATATCCTTTAGCATCTTAACCGCCTCGTTCTTAGCGTGTTTCTTTAGCCTGCGCAAGTATAGGTTTAAGAGTGGAATCTTCGAGACTAACTTAAGAGATAGCGTTCTCGTATTTTTTAGCATTTTTGTGTAGGCCCACTTCTCAAACCTCAAGAATAGCATTTTGATAGGAGAAGTGTCTGCTTTTCGCATTTCCTCGTCGATTTCCTCGAGTATTCTTCTACAAAGTTCCTCCCTTCTATGGAGGATTATCGCCTCTGCTATCTGCTCTCCCACAGTGTACAGCGGGTTAAGAGCTGCACCCGGCTCTTGGAAAACCATCGAAATCTCATTACCTCTAATGTGCATAAGATCTTCCTCGTTAAGCTCAAGCAAGTTCACCCTCTTACCGTCTTTACGCTTGAAGAATATCTCTCCCTCCTCTATCCTGCCCGGTGGAGGGACTAAGGCTAGAATTGAGAGAGAAGTCACGCTCTTACCGCAACCAGTCTCGCCGACCAGTCCTAAGGTTTCTCCCTTCCTAAGGAATAGATTAACTCCTTCGATAGCTTTTACGACTCCCTCGTATGTGTAAAACCTTACCACTAAATTTTTGATGTTAAGTAATTCCTCCATGCTACCTCCTCCTCAGCATGGGGTCGAGAATATCTCTAAACGCATCACCTAGCAGCCCCCATCCCAGCACGAAAGTAAATATGAAAATACCCGGTATTATGAACGTGTACCAGTACTCGTATGGGTTTGTGGGCGTTCCAATTATCCAGTTCCTCGATAGAGCTATCATCTGCCCCCAGTCGGCATATCCGATTGGAGCACCAAGTCCTAGGAAGCTGAACGCGGCTACAGTCAGCACTATACTCCCCATGTCAAGAGACGCTACAGCTAGGAGCGGGTATATGGCATTCGGCAATATGTGCCTAACTATCACTCTAAAGTCCGTGCAACCAATGGCTTTAGCCGCTTCGACGAAGTCCTCCTGTTTAATCCTTAACACTTCTCCTCGTATTAGCCTAGCGTAAGTCGGCCACCCGATTAGGATGAGTGCGATCATCACGCTTTCAAGACTTGGACCAAGTATTACGACTAGAACCATGACCAAGACGATGCCGGGAAAGGCGTAGATAACATCAGTGAGCCTCATGAATATCTCGTCGATCTTGCCGCCGTAATATCCTGAGATACTTCCAATGAATATCCCTATGAGAACGGTGCAACCTATGACTATGACTCCGACGCGGAACGCTGTCCTAGTACCCCAGATACACCCATAGTATATGTCGTACTGTCCCTCGGCTGTGCCGAATGGGTGTTTCGGGCTGGGAGGCCTGGGCGTGACAGAGAAGCCATCTCTAGGTATCATGTACGGGTCGCGCCACCCCTCTGGAGGCGGAGCTAGAACTGGCGCTAGTATAGCGATAGCTAGGAAGAACAATATGAGCACGATACCTACTATTGAGAGAGGACTGCTCCTTATCCTCTTCAGAACGAACTTCAATTCTCTAATTGTCGGCTCTAACTCTCTTTTTAAACTCTTATGTCTAACCCAGAACATCACTATCACCTAAGTCTTATTCTTGGATCTATATAGGCATAGAGTATGTCGACTACCAGGTTCGTGATTACGTATACTAGGCTCGCGAAAAGTGCGAAGCCAAGTACGGCAGGTATGTCCAGTTGAATAGCAGCGTTAACGGCCCAACGCCCAATACCTGGTATGTTGAATACTGTTTCTGTTATCACCAAGCCGGTCAGCATTCCGGCGACTAGTGCTCCGGCAAGCGTGACGGCTGGGATCATAGCGTTTCTCATCGCGTGCTTGTTGATGACTTCTTTTTCGCTGAGTCCCTTGGCTCTAGCTGCGATGACATAAGTCTTGCTGAGAGCTTCGAGCATGCTTGAGCGTACGACTCTCATCAAGATAGCTACAATCACTATAGTCAGGTTTAGCACTGGGAGCACTAAATGTCTGAGGGCATCGAAGAATATCCATAGTTCTCCATTAAGCAGAGCATCTATTGTGTTAATCCTAGTATACCTGATAAAGCCTGGAGAGTTCACATACAGGCTAGCCTCTGTGGACAGTCTCTCGGGCGGGAAGATCTTGAGGTGTCCGTAGAAGACGGCTAACAGGATTATCGCAGACCAGAAGGTTGGCAGAGACCATCCGATTATCGCGAAGGCTCTCACTATGTGATCTATCGCTGTATCCTTGTGTACGGCCGAGATCTTGCCGAGCCATATGCCCACCACGAATATTATGGGTACTGAGTAGATGACGAGCTCGACTGTCGCTGGGAGGAATTCGCATATCGCCTGTGCTACTGGCATGTTGACAGACTTAGACCATCCTAAGTTTCCGTGTAATATCTCATTGAGCCAGTAGATGTACTGTATATATGGAGGGTCATTTAGATGATATTTTTCGATTATCGACTCTATCGACGACATCTGCCTTGGATCCTTCACGTACAGGGATGCTCTCTCGACTGGGCTGAAGAACTGAATTAAGCCAAAGATCAATAGCGTGACGCCGAACATAGTCGGCACTAACAACAGTAACCTACGCACCACATATGTTACAAGCCCCATATGCTTCCACCCGGAAAAGAAGAGGAGTGAAAAATTTATAAAGATTTTACTTTTGGAATCCTAACCGTAACCTTTCCGTAGAGTATAGAAGTATATTCCTGGAAATATAGGGTTATAATACCAGCCCTGTACCCAGTCGCGCTCCCAGTGGCGGCCAGTAGGTTGAGCGAGCGGCACGCTAGGAACTTCTTCGTAATATAACTTGGCTAGTTTACGATAGATCTCGTTTCTCTTAGCCGGGTCGAGAGTTCTTATGCCCTCCTCTATCAGCGCATCAACCTCGGGATTCTTATAGGCCTGGAACGCTGCGAAAACTCCCTTGCTATGCATGAATGGATGGACGAAATTGTGCGGATCTGGGTAGTCAGCGAGCCATCCTATCAGGAATACTGGTAGCTGTCCTTTCACCATCGCTCTAAGCATCGTCGGCCATTCTACTGCTCTCACGTATACTTTGAACTTAGGATTGATGCTCTCGATATTATGCTTTAATATTTCGGCAGCGGTCTTTCTCGCTATGTTACCAACATTGTACACAATCTCCAAGTAGAACCCAACTTCCCACAATTTACCATTATATGCCTTCTTGAAATACTCCTCTGCCTTCGTTAAGTTAAACTCGTATTTCGGATCGTTTGGGTCGTAGAACGGTAGTCCCTTTATTATTGGGTTAGCGGGTCTTATCGCTTCTCCTAGGTAGGCGTCCTTGATGAAAGTGTCGTAGTCGAAGGCATAAGCGAAGGCTTTTCTAACGTTGATATCAGTAAAGAAGTCTGGCGGAATACCGTTTCCGTCTAGCTTACCACTCCCTATGTATGGGCTTTCGGGATCTATATGGAAAGTGAAGAATAGAGTTGGACTGCACACGAGTGTGGGTAGGTCTTTATAACAGCGTATTCCTGGCACGCCTTCAATCTCCTTTATGTGCTCTCTAGGAACATCCACAATGTCGACGTCACCGGCTAGGAACATCAGCTTCCTCGTAGACCACTCCGGAATGTACTTTATGATGGCTCTCTTGATCTTAGCTGGTTCACGCCAGTAATTATCGTTTCTGACTAGAACAATTTGAACTCCATGCTCCCATCTCTCTAGCTTAAACGGTCCAGTTCCCATCATCTTCTCCTGTAGTGGTGGAACCTCGGGGTTGTTATACTTGACCCACTGGACGTAGTCTATCCATCCTGGCCAGTCCCCTTGCTCGATACACCATTCCTTATCTACGATAGAGGCCCAGCTCTGAGCCAGTATTTGCATGAATGGCGGATATGGGATCTTAAGGTGGAAGATGACGTGTGTGGCGTTGCTCTCGACAGCATTGTCTATCATGTGTCCAACCTTTTTAGCCACTTCTGGATCACTTAGGTTGAATTCTCTCGTAGAATAGATTCCAAGCAGAGGCTCTAAGAACATCCAAACTGGACCACCATCTCTATCTTGGACCATAGCTCTCTCGAAGCTATACTCGACATCCTCAGGAGTAAGTGGGTTACCATTGTGAAATTTCACACCCTTTCTTATCTTGAACACATAAGTTAGACCGTCCTTGCTTATCCACCATTCAGTGGCAAGTAGCGGCTCAAATTCGTCTGTTCTGTTCCCCTTAAAGAATATTAATGTTTCATAGACATTAAATATTACTTCAGCGCTTGCCGTGTCGTAGCACCAGGCCGGGTCTAAAGTCTCAGGCTCACCTATAGTCGCGACAATTATTGTGTCTGGGTTCTTAATTGCCATGCGCACCTCAAATACTCCAGTGAGACCACCTATATTTACCGTGTACTTACCAGCTGGCTTCGAAACTTCAAACGTCACTACCTTGCTCTTCCCAGCTTCCAGAGTGACTGTTTTCGTAACCTCAGTTTTTCCGTTAATAACAAGGGCTACTGACGACGTTATAGGCGAGCCACCCGTATTCTCCACGGTTACTGAGATCCTAACAGTTTCGCCTTCTGTTATCTTAGTCGGCTCAATGACCAAGTTACTAAATACGAGTTCTGCGGGCTTTGGAGGCGGCGACGGTTTGAAAAGTAGGTAACCAGCGACTGCGGCAATTACAATTACGCATATCATCAAGACTATTTCGAGCTTCGTAAGAGCCAATTTAGATTTTGATTTGAGGTCGGGCATGTATTTCACTATATGAAAAATTATTTAAGCTTTTCGCCCTTTATCCTGGTACTGTCTTTTAATCTCATTTATAAAATGCCTTTTAATCTCTACTCTAGGAGATACGTAATACATTAAGTATAAAGAGAATATTATGGATAGGAGGAGTAAAAGTATTCCATTTAGGGCTAAAA